>JADZAO010000082.1 GCA_020852535.1 Paracoccaceae bacterium
CCTATTCCATGGTCGAATTAATGGCGAGGACGCGAACACAGATGCGTCGTGTGCGGCCTTCGAGCCTGGGTGTCATGTTAGAATATGACGACATCCGGCTGGATACCGAAACACATCGGGTATTTCGCGGCAACAAGGTGCTAAAGCTAGGACCAACCGAATTCCGGCTCTTGGCGGTATTCATGGAAAAATCTGGCAAGGTCTGGACGCGTGAGCAGTTGCTCGACCGTGTCTGGGGACGCGATATCTATATCGATACGAGGACAGTGGACGTCCATGTCAGCCGCCTGCGCAAAGAACTGATTAAAAACGGGGTAAATGATCCTATCCGCACCGTGCGCGGTACAGGCTATGCACTGGGTTAAGGGCTTGAGCCGCAAGGAGCCACTCAACCATGGGAGCATCTAAAAAGCGTATGACACCACTCCAATACACAGAGTTTCAGATACTCTTCTTATTTTCACAAAAGACGTGGTTTTAAGCCTCCCCCCGCTGCTGACCGGCAGTTCCACAGCGGAACACCTTGCATGAATCTTTCGTAAAAAAAAACAACCGTCATCCGCGTCACAAAGCTACGGCAAGGCTCGACCGACCTTCGGCCCCATGACGCCCATGAAGTCGATATCACGAATACCAATCATGCCCGACAGGATAACCGCCACCAGCGCACCCCACACGATCAGCGTCACCAGCGTAGTAATCTTGGCCTTTTGCACCACCACATGACCCGAAGGTGCGCCTGCAGGCGTGCCAAGCATCACATCGCCCGTATCCGCCTGGCTTTCAAAACGCAGCGGCAGAACCACAAAAAACACCAAAAACCATGTCGTGGCAAACAAAACAATCGCGCCAGTAATACTCATCAGATCTGCTCCAGCTCAATCAGACAGCCTTTAAAATCTTTGGGATAAAGGAACAACACAAGCCTCCCGTGCACCCGACTTTTGGCTCGCCCGACCCCAGTACCCACGCACCAAAAGCCTTCAGCCAATCAGGTGCCGCAAGAACGTCCCCACCTCCTAGCAGACATGATAAATGCCCCCTAGGGTTCTTTTTTCCAAAACCCCGCAATCGACAACCCCTCGCCAAACAGATAGAAAAACTCAATCTTAGTATTGGGACAATTCATAAAGCCCCACTCATCCCGTGATATAGTTCTTCCTGCAGCGCACCGACCTTGATCACCCCATGCGCTGCAGCCTGCTCAAAAACCATCCAAAGGATAGGGGCCGTCGACAGGACCCAAAGGGATGGCTTGCGGCATAAAGCTGCTTTTTAGAACAACCAAAATGATGGAACTTTAGTCCTTCGGGACCACGCGCAAGCGCAGCTCTCGCAACTGCTCGTTCGAAGGTTCGCTCGGCGCCCCCATCAGCAGGTCTTCCGCCCGCTGGTTCATCGGGAACATGATTACCTCACGGATGTTTTGCTCGTCGGCCAGCAGCATTACCGCGCGGTCAATCCCCATTGCACACCCCCCGTGCGGAGGAGCGCCATATTTGAAGGCTTTGACCATCCCCCCAAACCGCTTATCGACCTCACTATTGGGATATCCGGCTATTTCGAAGGCCCGATACATAATCTCAGGCTTGTGGTTGCGGATACCGCCTGAGATCAACTCGTAACCGTTACAGGCAAGATCATACTGATAGGCATAGACTGCCAGCGGATCACCCGCCAAAGCCTCCATCCCGCCCTGCGGCATTGAGAATGGGTTATGGCTAAAATCAATTTTTCCATCGTCAGTCTTCTCAAACATCGGAAAATCAACGATCCACGCAAAACGGAACGTATCCATCTCGCACAGACCCAACTCCCGCCCGATCTCATTGCGCGCACGGCCGGCCACAGATTCGAACTGCTCGGGTTTTCCACCAAGGAAAAAAGCCGCGTCTCCCATCCCAAGACCAAGTTGCACACGGATAGCTTCCGTCCGTTCGGGTCCTATATTCTTAGCCAAGGGGCCTGCGGCTTCCATGCCCGACCCGTCCTCAGCCTCACGCCAGAAAATATATCCCATCCCCGGCAAACCATCTTTCTGGGCAAATTCATTCATCCGGTCGCAAAATTTGCGACGACCACCAGTCGGAGCCGGAATAGCTCTAATCTCAGTCCCCTCATTTTCCAAAAGTTTGGCAAAGGCCGTAAAGCCCGACCCGCGGAAATGCTCTGACACGATCTGCATTCTGATCGGGTTACGCAGGTCCGGTTTATCAGATCCATACCACAACAAACTATCGCGATAGGCTATTTGCGGCCAGACAGAATCCACTTTCCGCCCACCTCCAAACTCCTCAAACACACCCTGAATCACCGGCTGCACAGCGGCAAACACGTCTTCCTGCTCTACAAAACTCATTTCAACATCAAGCTGATAAAAATCCGTAGGGGAACGGTCTGCCCGCGGATCTTCATCACGAAAACAGGGTGCGATCTGGAAATACCGGTCAAATCCTGCCACCATGATCAGCTGTTTAAACTGCTGCGGCGCCTGCGGGAGCGCATAGAACTTACCCGGATGCAAGCGACTCGGCACCAAAAAGTCCCGGGCCCCCTCGGGGCTAGAAGCTGTAATGATCGGCGTTTGAAACTCGGTGAACCCCTGATTCCACATCCGATTACGCAAAGACCTCACCACATTGGACCGCAGCATCATATTGCGATGCAGTTTTTCTCGACGCAGGGCTAGGAAACGATAGGTAAGCCGCGTATCTTCGGGATAATCCACCTCACCAAATACCGGCATTGGCAATTCTTCCGAAGGGCCCAGAACCGCCATACCGGTTGCATAAACTTCGATCTCGCCCGTCGGAATCTTCGAGTTTACCAAAACCGCATCCCGCGCTTTCACCTGCCCGTCGATACGGATCACCCATTCGGCCCGCACCTTCTCGATCTCGGCAAAGGCCGGACTGTCGCTGTCGGCCAGCACCTGCGTGACCCCATAATGGTCGCGCAAATCGATAAACAAGACACCCCCGTGATCGCGCACACGATGCACCCAGCCCGACAAACGGACCTCTTGACCCACATGAGCGCTATTTAGTTCGGCACAGGTATGGCTGCGATATACGTGCATATGTGTCCCCTTCACGAGACATAAACCAAGATTTCTGCCGATACACCCCTTGGCACTGACGAAGTCAAGCTACGACACCATCCGCACTCGACCATGCTACCGGCCTGCATTTTATACTCATTTTTACATTCTTTGCCTCTTTTAATACACAACAATTCTAAAAAGATCGTTTCAAAGCTTGCTCGAATGAAAAAATCAGAGTCTAATTCCATTATCAAAGGCGGCTCAAACCGCTGGTGCGAGTGACCGCGATACTTACGCGACGTAAAAAAACAACAACGGAGAAAACAATGGTATCGAAAAAACATACCGACCGCGAAAGGCAGGAGGATATAAAATCCTTCACGGCATGGGCTACGCACAGGAATTATCGCGTTCCATGTCTAAATTCTCGAACTTCGCAATCTCCTTCTCGATCATGTGCATCATGTCGGGCGGTATCAACTCAATCGGTCAAGCGACATCGGGCGCGGGCGGTGCAGCAATCGGTATCGGCTGGCCGGTGGGCATGATTGGCTCAGCTATGTTCGCGCTGGCGCTTGGGCAGATTTCTTCAGCCTACCCCACTGCGGGCGGACTCTACCACTGGGGATCGATCCTCGGGAATCGTTTCACAGGTTGGCTATCGGCATGGCTCAACCTTTTGGGCCTCGTTACCGTTCTAGGCGCCATTAACGTCGGCACCTTCTACTTCTTCTATGGCGCCTTCGGGGCGTATTTTGGGCTTGAAGATACACTGTCGAATCGTGTGATCTTCATGGCTGTAATTACCGGCATCCAAGCCCTGACTAACCACATGGGCATCAAGCTGACGGCAAAACTGACCGACTTCTCGGGCTACCTAATCTTCGCGACAGCGCTCCTTCTAACAATTGGCTGTCTTGCATCGACCAGCAGCTTTGAGATCAGCCGCCTGTGGACCTTCAGCAACTACACCGGAGCCGAAGGCGCATCGAGCGTCTGGCCGGTCACAGTAGGTGGCGGTATGGCCTTCCTTCTTGGTCTCATCCTACCGATCTACACCAGCACCGGTTACGACGCCTCGGCCCATACGTCTGAGGAAACCATCAACGCCGCTAACGCCGTGCCTTCAGGGATGGTACAAGCGGTCTTCTGGTCAGGCCTCGTCGGCTGGATCATGCTCTGCTCTTTTGTGCTGATGATTCCAAACATGGACGATGCGGCAAAACAGGGCTGGAACGTGTTCTTCTGGGCGATGGATGCGCAAATGAACCCAACCCTGAAACAGGTCCTCTATTTCCTGATCTTCATATCGCAGTTCCTCTGCGGTCTAGCGACCGTAACCTCGCTCAGCCGGATGCTCTTCGCCTTTGCACGTGATGACGGCATGCCGATCGGATCGAAGGCGCTAGCAACCGTCTCACCGCAATACCGCACACCGGTTGCGGCCATCTGGACAGGCTCAGTTCTGGCCACGCTCTTCGTCTGGCTAACCTCGGCGATCACCATCGCCGGAACGTCCGCCTATTCGATCGTCGTGTCCTGTACGGTGATCTTCCTCTTCCTGTCCTTCACCCTACCGATCGCTCTTGGTCTCTTTGCCATCGGCGGACCCAAATGGCCTAAAATGGGACCATGGAGCCTTGGGATAGGAACCTACAAACTGGTCGCAGTG
Source organism: Paracoccaceae bacterium (assembly GCA_020852535.1). Taxonomy (GTDB): domain Bacteria; phylum Pseudomonadota; class Alphaproteobacteria; order Rhodobacterales; family Rhodobacteraceae; genus Paragemmobacter. The sequence goes on from JADZAO010000082.1 coordinate 4,716, forward strand.
CTTTCGATTCTGTGGATGGCGCTGACCTTCTTCCTTGGCATCCAGCCTCCAAACGACTGGGCGCTGCCAATTACCCTTGGCTTTATCGTACTTGCGCTCATCATCTGGGTGCTGGTCGAAAATCGCCGCTTTAAAGGCCCACCGACCGGTGACGAGATCAAGGCCCGCAAAGCCGCCATCGCCGCCGCCGAAGCAGCCGTAGGCGAAAAAGGCTAAGCTTAACTGCAAAGCCAAAAAAATAGGGCCGGAGGGAAACCTCCGGCCCTTTTCTCTTGTTTTGATAAAACACCCTTGGCTAAATTACGAAGATATTTTCCATCAAGAAAGCACAGCGTCGAAAGCTGCAACAGCACGGAAAAATACATTCAAAAAACCAATAATGCCCCCTACAAAACAAACGTAATTAACGACAAAACCGAAAGCCGCACCTATATGAGAAACTAAGTGCAATCCTAACACGCGCGATCCCAAACGCAGCAAAGTTCAAACACGACACGTCATACCCCGCTAACCCGTCTGAACTTGTACAAAAAAACATCAAAGCCACGGTGCGACCCGATGATCCACCTCCCTGCACCTGAACCCTGCCCTAGCGCACAATACCTTGCGCAAGCCCCCTCACTCCCCTAAACCCCCGTCAATTTGCTAAAAGCACGAATCCACCACCCGCAGCACAGCGCAGCGGAATGGCACATGCGGGACAAAACATGCCGAAAAGAACCGACATCTCCTCGATCATGATCATCGGAGCCGGTCCCATCGTCATCGGACAGGCCTGCGAATTTGACTACTCAGGTGCACAGGCCTGCAAAGCCCTGCGCGAAGAGGGGTATCGCGTCATCCTTATAAACTCGAACCCCGCCACGATTATGACCGATCCGGGTCTGGCAGACGCTACCTACATCGAACCGATCACCCCCGAAGTTGTTGCCAAGATCATCGAAAAAGAACGCCCCGACGCGCTTCTGCCCACGATGGGCGGCCAAACCGCGCTCAATACCGCCCTCGCTCTCGACGACCTTGGCGTGCTCAAGAAATTCGGTGTCCAGATGATCGGCGCCAATCGCCACGCCATCGAAATGGCAGAAGACCGCAAACTCTTTCGCGAAGCGATGGACCGCATCGGCCTCGACAACCCCAAAGCTACTATCATCGCCGCCCCAAAACTGGCATCGGGCAAATACGACATTGCCGCCGGCATAGGCGAAGCGATTAAGGCGCTAGAATACCTAGGCCTTCCCGCTATCATTCGCCCCGCCTTCACGCTCGGCGGTACCGGTGGCGGCGTTGCCTATAACCGCGACGATTACGAAGCCATCGTCCGCTCCGGCCTCGAAGCCTCGCCCATGGCGCAAGTCCTGATCGACGAATCCCTCCTCGGCTGGAAAGAATTCGAAATGGAGGTGGTCCGCGACCATAAGGACAACGCAATCATCGTCTGTGCGATCGAAAACATCGACCCGATGGGCGTGCACACTGGCGACAGCATCACCGTGGCCCCTGCCCTCACACTGACCGACAAGGAATACCAAATCATGCGCAACGGCTCCATCGCCGTTCTGCGCGAAATCGGCGTCGAAACCGGCGGCTCGAATGTACAATGGGCAATCAACCCCGTCGACGGACGCATGGTCGTGATCGAGATGAATCCCCGGGTCTCCCGCTCCTCGGCGCTGGCCTCCAAAGCAACCGGCTTTCCAATTGCAAAAATCGCTACCAAGCTTGCCATCGGCTACACGCTAGACGAGCTGGATAATGATATCACCAAAGTCACACCCGCCTCCTTCGAGCCTTCCATCGATTATATCGTGACCAAAATCCCGCGTTTCGCCTTCGAAAAATTCCCCGGCTCCGAACCCAAGCTCACCACCGCGATGAAATCAGTGGGCGAAGTCATGGCCATCGGTCGTACGATCCACGAATCCCTACAAAAGGCCCTCGCCTCGCTCGAAACTGGTCTGACCGGATTTGACGAAATCGCCATTTCTGGTGCGCCAGACAAAGCCGCCATCATCAAAGCGCTGTCCCAGCAAACCCCCGATCGTATCCGCGTCATTGCACAAGCCATGCGCCACGGCATGACCAACGACGAAATCCAGCAAGCCACCGCTTTCGATCCATGGTTTTTGTCCCGCATCCGCGAAATCATCGATATCGAAGCACAAGTCCGTCACGACGGCCTGCCGCTTGATGAAGCTGGCATGCGCCGCCTTAAAATGTTTGGCTTCACCGATGCCCGTCTCGCCAAACTCACCAAACACGACGAAACGGAAATCCGGCACGCCCGCCACAAGCTCGGCGTCACCGCCGTGTTCAAACGCATCGACACTTGCGCTGCCGAATTCGAGGCGCAAACTCCCTACATGTATTCCACCTACGAATCCCCCGTCATGGGCGATGTAGAATGCGAATCTCGCCCCTCCAACGCCAAAAAAGTCGTGATCCTCGGCGGTGGCCCCAACCGCATTGGCCAAGGCATCGAATTTGACTACTGCTGCGTTCACGCCTGCTACGCCCTCACAGCAGCAGGCTATGAAACCATCATGATCAACTGCAACCCCGAGACGGTATCGACAGACTACGACACCTCAGATCGCCTTTATTTTGAGCCGCTCACCCTCGAACACGTACTCGAAATCCTACGCGTTGAACAAAACAACGGCACCCTCCACGGTGTAATCGTGCAATTCGGCGGCCAAACACCGCTTAAACTCGCCAACGCACTGCATGCCGAAGGTATCCCAATCCTCGGCACCACGCCCGACGCCATCAACCTCGCCGAAGACCGCGAACGCTTCCAAGGCCTCTTACAAAAACTCGGTCTAAAACAACCACACAACGGCACCGCGCGCTCGCGCGACGAAGCCTTCGCAGTTGCCAAAAAACTAGGCTACCCCCTCGTAATCCGCCCCTCCTTCGTCTTGGGCGGACGCGCGATGGAAATCGTCCATTCCGACGAACAATTGGAGCGCTACATCACCACCGCCGTGAACGTCTCAGGCGATAGCCCCGTGCTGCTCGACAGATATCTATCCGGCGCTATCGAAGTCGATGTCGACGCGCTCTCAGACGGTAAACACGTCCATGTCGCAGGCATCATGGAACATATCGAAGAAGCGGGTGTCCACTCGGGCGACTCGGCCTGCTGCCTCCCGCCGCACTCGCTCTCAGCAGAGACCATCGCTGAGATCAAAAAGCAAACCATAGTGATGGCACTCGCCCTTAATGTCATAGGTCTGATGAACGTACAGTTCGCAATCAAGGACGAGATAATCTACGTTCTTGAAGTAAACCCACGCGCCAGCCGTACTGTTCCCTTCGTGGCGAAAGCCACCGACAGTGCCATCGCGGCCATAGCCGCCCGCCTGATGGCAGGCGAGCCGCTATCTAACTTCCCCCTCCGCTCCCCCTATCCAGCAGGCCTAGGTCCCGACAGCCCTCTCCCCTTGGCCGACCCCAACACGCTTGCCGACCCAATCACCCCGTGGTTCAGCGTAAAAGAAGCTGTCCTCCCCTTCGCCCGCTTCCCCGGTGTCGATCCACTCCTCGGCCCCGAAATGCGCTCGACAGGCGAAGTGATGGGCTGGGACCGCACCTTCGCACTGGCCTTTCTCAAAGCCCAAATGGGCGCAGGCACCATCCTGCCAGAAACAGGGCGCGTCTTTCTCTCTGTTAAAAACATGGACAAAACCGAAACACTGGCAAATGCCGCCCGCGATTTTGTCGCAATGGGTTTTAAGCTAGTGGCGACCAAAGGCACCAACGACTGGCTCAAAACCCAAAACATCAAAGCCGAGGCAGTAAATAAGGTCTACGAAGGCCGCCCAAATATCGTCGACCGCCTGAAAAACAACGACATCGCACTGGTACTAAATACCACCGAAAGCACTCAAGCCATCAGCGACAGTCGCGACATTCGCCGCGTCGCCCTGATGGACAAGATCCCTTATTTTACCACAGCTGCCGCTTTCATCGCCGCCGCAGCAGCAGTAAGAGCGCGTGGAGAAGGCTATGGTGTGCGGACCTTACAAGGCTGACCGACCACGACACCTAACGCAAACATGAAAAAGCTTTTCCCCATCGCCCCTTCAGCTTTTTAAAATCAACCATCGCGCCCACGATCAACCCCAAAAACCCTGTGTGACAAGGATAAATAAGCCCCTTAAAGCAGCGATTCAGACGCTTGAATAAAGTCTGCATTCTACCCGCACAAAATCACCACGCTTGACATGTGCTGCCAAAAGCCCAATCTACTCCACGCTCGCCCTCCGCTGCCGCGTGAGCAGCCCCCACTTGGGGAAAGAGACCGGGCCAAAGCTTCCCACCTTCACGCAGGGGTTCCGCGCAGCAAAAGCAGCGCTCGACCTGCAACCTACCGCTTCTATGCGGTCCCCTTGGCCCATAAGATATGGGCATGAAAGACATTGATATGATCACTTTCTCTGATCTCGGCCTTTCGGCCAAACTTCTAAAAGCGCTTGAAAAAACAAAGCTCAAAGAACCAACGCCAATTCAGGCGCAATCCATCCCACATATCATGAAAGGCCGCGACCTGATGGGTCTGGCACAAACCGGAACCGGCAAGACAGCCGCCTTCGGACTGCCGCTTTTGCATCGCATCCTAGACACAAACCACCCGCCTGCGCCCCGCACAGTACGCGCCTTGATCCTCGCACCCACGCGCGAACTGGTCACGCAAATCCATGACAACCTTACAATTTTTACCAAAGGAACCCCTGCAAAAGTCATCATGGTCGTCGGAGGCGCCTCGCTAAACCGTCAAGCCATGAGCCTTGCCCGCGGCGCCGATGTACTGGTCGCCACCCCCGGTCGCCTAATCGATCTTTTGGAACGGGGCGATGTCGATCTACAAGCAACTGGCTACCTAGTGCTGGACGAAGCCGACCACATGCTCGACATGGGCTTCATCCATGCGCTCCGCCGCATTGCCAAACACATCCCGGTCAAACGCCAGACCCTGCTGTTCTCGGCCACAATGCCTAAAGACATCGAAGAAATCGCCAACACCTATCTGCGCGATCCGGTTCGCGTGCAAGTCGCCCCCCCGGGAAAACCGATCGAAAAAATCGTCCAAGGTGTTCATTTTATCCCCAACGGCGACAAAGCCCGCCTGCTTGAGGAATACCTCAAAAAACATCCAAGCGAACAAGCGCTGGTCTTTGGCCGCACAAAGCATGGCTCTGAAAAAATTGCAAAACTACTGGCAAGTTGGGGCTTCAAGGTCGGCTCCATCCACGGGAACAAAAGCCAAAACCAGCGCAACCGCACCCTGACCGAATTCCGCAATGGAGAGCTTGACGTGCTGGTCGCAACCGACGTTGCCGCCCGCGGTATCGATATTCCAGGCGTACGCCACGTCTACAATCACGACCTCCCCAACGTGCCAGAAAACTACGTCCACCGCATTGGCCGTACAGCACGCGCTGGTGCCGAAGGCACCGCCGTGGCATTCTGTTCACCCGCCGAAATGGACGAACTCCGCGCCATCGAAAAGGTGATGAAAAAGCCAATTCCAATCATCGGCGGCGCACCATGGTCGGCCGAAATGATAGCAGCAGCCCCCAAACCGGGCCAAAACCGCGGCCACCGCCCCACAAACAGCCGCCCCGGCCAATCAAAATCGCAAGGCCAAGCACAAAAATCCTTTGCTCCCCGTGGCGAAGGAAAACCAAACCAAAAACCCCAAGGCAAACCACAAGGAACCAAACCCGCCCAGCCAATGGGCGGCAGCCAAAGCCCCTCACGCTCTGCCAGAGCCAAACACAATCGTCCGCAGCACAACCGCCGTCCTACCTAATCGCGTTCAGACGGGCCAAAATATCCTCAGAGGGGAACAAACGCCCCCCTGTTCCATTACACAGCAATCAGCTAACCAAGAAATATGGCAAAACTCTATTTCCACTACTCCACAATGAATGCAGGGAAATCGACCCTGCTCTTACAAGCCGCGCATAACTACCGCGAAGGCGGCATGGCGGCCTACCTCATCACCGCACAGTTAGACAACCGCACAGGACAAGGCCGCATCACCTCCCGCATAGGAATTGGCGAAGACGCCGACACCTTCGCAACAAACGAAGATCTCTACGCCAAAATCGAAGCCCGCCTAACAAAAGGCCCCATAGCTTGCGTCTTCATAGACGAAGCCCAGTTCCTCTCAAAAGAACAGGTGTGGCAACTTGCCCGCGTTGTCGATGACCTCAAAACGCCCGTGATGTGCTACGGCCTCCGCATTGACTTCCAAGGCAACCTCTTCCCCGGCTCGGCAGCACTCCTCGCTCTGGCAGACGAAATGCGCGAAGTACGCACAATCTGCCATTGCGGCAAGAAAGCGACGATGGTCATTCGCCGCGGCCCCGACGGGCGCGCCCTCACAGCGGGTGAACAAGTAGTAATAGGCGGTAATGAGACCTATGCCAGCCTCTGCCGCCGCCATTGGCGCGAAGCAATCGGTGAGTTAAACCGCAATATCAAAGATGGATAAAACCACATCATTGTAAGTAAAGTCGATGGTCATGACATAAAGCGGCATCAATCCCGCCGCCGACAACATCTTGCAAGGTTTTATAAGGCGTTCGATTTTTTAAAAACTCATAATCTGGAAGGTTTGCCCTCCCTTACAAAGGAGGAAGTAAACCCCACGCTAGGCACGATGCCCCAAGCGGCGATCGCCTCAATGAACACTCCAAAGCGCCCCATCGGCGCAACCATCAGTCCCTTTGGCTGCCCCCCCGTATCATCAAAATCCCGCCGCTAGAAGCCGCGCCAAGACAGCCTTGGCATTAACAAGCAGACAAAAACGATAGAACTAAAACGAACGCTGACTTATTTTGTACCAAACATACGGTCTCCCGCATCACCTAATCCTGGAACGATATAACCATGATCATTAAGATGACGATCTACCGCGGCTGTAACGATCGGCACATCAGGATGCGCCTCTTTCATCCGTGCAATCCCTTCAGGAGCCGCTAAAAGACACAAGAACCGAATATTCTTAGCCCCTTTAGATTTGATAAGATCAATTGCCGCCACACTGGAATTGCCGGTTGCCAACATCGGATCAACCACGATGGTCACACGATCCTCCAACTGCTCAGGCAACTTGCAGTAATACTGTACAGGCTGCAGCGTCTCAGGGTCGCGATAAAGCCCCACAAAACCAACACGTGCCGCAGGAATCAGTCCCAAAATACCATCAAGCAGACCATTTCCAGCACGCAAGATAGATACAAGCGCCAGTTTTTTGCCCTCAATCATAGGCGCGTCCATCTCCTCCAGCGGCGTTTCAATCCGCTTCGTAGTCATAGGTAGGCCACGCGTCACCTCATAAGCCAACAAAAGGCTGATCTCGCACAAAAGCTGCCGAAACGAGGCCGTCGAAGTATCCTTCTCACGCATCAGCGTCAGCTTATGCTGCACCAACGGATGGGTCACAATGGTCAGATGTTCCAACATAGCAAAAGCCCCCTATAGCAGTTTTAGTACTTCCCTGCGGGTATCGGCGTCACAAAAGGCAGCGTCAAGCAATACCCCCCAAGATCACAGCGTTTTGCAAATAAGATTGCTCGGCAATGTCACATTCAACATAGAGGCCTACACAAAGTCCTATTCCTATGGCAAACTTAAGGCTGATAGTAGTGGTTGATAAACTAGTTTAACGTTAAACAAAACCCAAAGGGACAGCCATGAAGAATAGGAAGCCGACAAACGCACGGCAGGAGGCGCTAGATTACCACGAGTTTCCAAAGCCTGGTAAGCTTGAGATTCGCGCCACCAAAACACTCGCAAACGGTCGTGACCTTAGCCGCGCCTATTCTCCCGGCGTTGCCGAAGCCTGCATCGAAATCAAAGCCAACCCTGCCACAGCCTCACGCTACACTTCACGCGCCAACCTCGTCGCCGTGGTCACCAACGGCACCGCCGTACTAGGCCTTGGCAACATAGGCGCACTGGCCTCAAAACCAGTAATGGAAGGCAAAGCCGTCCTCTTTAAGAAATTTGCCAATATCGACTGCTTCGATATCGAGCTAAACGAACCAGACCCCGTCAAACTCGCCGAAATCGTCTGCGCCCTCGAACCGACGTTCGGCGCAATCAACCTCGAAGATATCAAGGCCCCCGATTGCTTCATCGTCGAGAAACTCTGCCGCAAGCGAATGAACATTCCCGTTTTCCACGATGACCAACACGGCACCGCCATCGTCGTGGGTGCCGCTGCCACCAATGCGCTAATCGTCACTGGAAAAAAATTCAAAGATATCAAAGTGGTCTCCACCGGTGGCGGAGCGGCGGGCATCGCCTGCCTCAACATGCTGCTAAAGCTAGGCGTAAAGCGCAAAAATGTCTGGCTCTGCGACCTGGCCGGTTTGGTCTATAAAGGCCGCAAGGAGCAAATGACCGCTCAAAAAGAAGAATATGCCCAAGAAAGCAGCGCACGCACGCTAAGCGAAGTGATCGAAGGCGCCGACCTCTTTCTCGGCCTCTCCGGCCCTGGCGTACTAACACCAGACATGGTCTCAAAAATGGCCACGCGCCCGATCGTGTTTGCCCTTGCAAACCCCGCCCCCGAAATCCTACCCAATGATGTGCGCTCAGTCGCACCCGAAGCCATCATCGCCACAGGCCGCTCCGACTTTCCCAATCAGGTCAACAACGTCTTGTGCTTTCCCTTCATCTTCCGAGGCGCACTCGATGTAGGCGCAACCGAAATCAACAAAGAAATGGAACTCGCCTGTATCGAAAGCATCGCCGCACTCGCCCGCACCACCACCAGCGCCGAAGCCGCCGAAGCCTATTCCAGCGAGACATTGTCCTTCGGCGCCGATTATCTAATCCCCAAACCCTTCGACCCACGCCTGATCGGAACTATCGCAACCGCCGTGGCCAAAACCGCAATGGAAACAGGCGTCGCCACACGGCCCATCAAGGATCTCGAAGCCTACAAGCGCAAACTAGACAACTCGGTGTTTAAATCCGCCCTTATCATGCGCCCCGTGTTCGAAGCATCAAAGGTCAGCAAACGCCACATCGTCTTTGCCGAAGGCGAAGATGAACGCGTGCTCCGCGCCGCCCACGCAATGATAGAAGAAACCGACGACACACCAATCCTAATCGGGCGTCCCGAAGTAGTAGAAATGCGCTGCGAACGCGCAGGCCTGCCCATCCGTCCGGGCGTCGATATCCGACTCGTAAACCCAGAAAACGACCCGCGCTACCGCGATTATTGGAACACCTATTACGAACTCATGGCACGCCGTGGCGTAACGCCCGATATCGCCCGAGCCGTGATGCGCACCAATACCACCGCTATCGGCGCAATCATGGTACACAGAGGCGAAGCCGACAGCATGATATGCGGCACCTTAGGCCAATACCTCTGGCACCTCAACTATGTTAGGCAGGTCCTAGCAAACGACAAGCTGCATCCGGTGGGAGCACTCTCGCTGATGATCCTCGAAGACGGCCCCCTCTTTCTCGCCGATACGCAGGTCCATTCCGAGCCCACCCCACAGCAGATCATGGAAACCGTAATGGGCGCTGCCCGCCACGTGCGCCGTTTCGGGCTCAAACCCAAAATCGCACTTTGTACCCAAAGCCAGTTTGGCAACATGGAAAACGCCACCGCCCTGCGAATGCGCGATGCCCTCGACCTGCTTGACGCTCGCAAACCAGACTTCTCTTACGAAGGAGAAATGAACGTCGATTCGGCACTTGATCCGCAACTTCGCAAACGCATCTTCTCCCACAGCCGAATAGACGGTGCCGCCAACGTGCTTATCTTTGCCTCAAGCGATGCAGCGGCAGCCACACGAAACATCCTCAAAATGAAGGCCAACGGACTGGAAGTCGGCCCCATCCTGATGGGTATGGGCAACAAAGCCCATATCGTCACCCCCTCAATTACAACACGCGGTCTTTTAAACATATCCGCATTGGCCAGAACGCCCGTCACCCATTACGGATAACCAACAAAAACCGCTTCCTGTTGAAGGATAAATCGGCCACATGACCGATTTTAAAGGCGCCAAGAGGGTCAACCACCCGCCTCAGAAATAAAAGTAAGTTATAAGCCTGTCAGACGAATTGCTCGTTGATCAACCGCTCTTCCAACCCGTGACCGGGATCAAAAAGAATACGATGGCGCACCTTGGGTTCTGAAGCGACCTCAACAATCGCCACCTCACGCACCGATCCGCGACTGTCAGCATCAGCCATCACAGGGCGCTTGTCAGCCTCCAGCACCTCAAATCGTACAACCGCCGTCTTGGGTAAAAGCGCCCCGCGCCAGCGACGAGGACGAAACGCCGCCATTGCCGTCAAAGCCAACACATCCGCACCAATAGGCAAAATCGGGCCATGCGCAGAATAGTTATAAGCCGTCGAGCCCGCAGGTGTGGCCACCAAAGCCCCATCACAGACCAGTTCTTCCATCCGCACGCGGCCATCAATGCTAATCCGCAGCTTGGCCGCTTGCGGCCCCGCCCGTAACAGCGACACCTCGTTGATTGCCAACGCGCGCATCTCAACCCCGTCCACCCCTAGAGCCGTCATCCGCAACGGGTTTATCACCGCCTCTTCCGCCATACTCAGCCGCTCAGGCAAATCACCGGATTGATAGGCATTCATCAAAAAGCCAACCTTACCGCAGTTCATACCATAGACCGGTAGCCCCAGCCGTTCGGTATCGTGCAGCGTCTGCAGCATGAACCCATCGCCCCCCAACGCCACGACCACATCAGCATGAGACAGAGGCGTCTGCCCATAGCGCGTTAAAAGCACACACAGCGCCTCTTGCGCCGTCGCCGAATTGCTTGCCGTAAACGCGACCCGCGCAAAATCCATCGGACTATTCCCCCATGCCCCGCGACGCACCTTGCAAAACCGTGTCGCCGAACTCAAGCCCCCGCATTTGCACTCCCAGAGGCAGGCGCCGTTTCCAATCCGCCGCTTTAATTTGTAGCCAGCGCTGTTTAAGTCGTTTTCTTGCCTTTCCGCAGGCGTAACCTTACTCTAGATAGGCCCCAAGCCAGAAATTCAAGTTTTTCGCCCCGAGAGGAGCCACACCATGAATGCCCCCCACAACGACACCGGATTCTTCACCGAAAACCTAACCACACGCGATCCCGAAATCTTCAACGCAATCAAGCAAGAACTCAGCCGCCAGCGGCACGAGATCGAACTCATCGCTTCAGAAAACATCGTCTCTCGCGCCGTGATGGAAGCCCAAGGCTCGGTAATGACCAACAAATACGCCGAGGGCTATCCGGGTAAACGTTATTATGGCGGCTGCCAATATGTCGACATCGCAGAAAACCTCGCGATCGAACGCGCCTGCAAGCTCTTTAACTGCTCCTTTGTCAACGTCCAACCCAACTCGGGTTCGCAAGCCAACCAAGGCGTGTTCCAAGCCCTCATCAAACCCGGCGACACCATCCTCGGCATGTCACTCGACGGAGGCGGCCACCTCACCCACGGGGCAGCCCCCAACCAATCAGGCAAATGGTTCAACTCCGTACAATACACTGTACGAAAGCAGGACTTTGAGCTGAACTACGATCAGGTCGCAGAACTGGCAACCGAACATAAACCCAAGCTCATCATCGCAGGCGGCTCGGCCATTCCACGCATTATCGACTTCAAACGCATGCGAGATATTGCGGATTCGGTCGGAGCCTACCTAATGGTCGACATGGCACATTTTGCCGGTCTGGTCGCGGCCGGTCTCTATCCCTCACCCCTCCCGCACGCCCATGTTGTAACCACCACCACGCACAAAACACTGCGTGGCCCGCGTGGCGGCATGATCCTCACAAATGACGAAACCATTGCCAAAAAGTGCAACTCAGCCATCTTCCCGGGCATCCAAGGCGGTCCGCTGATGCATGTGATCTCCGCAAAGGCCGTAGCCTTCGGTGAAGCCCTGCAGCCAAGTTTTAAAACCTACCAACAGCAAGTCATCAAAAACGCGCAAGCGCTGGCCGACGAGCTGATGAAGGGCGGTCTCGACATCGTCACCGGCGGTACCGACACACACCTAATGCTGGTCGATCTGCGGTCAAAATCGGTAAAAGGCAACGCAACCGAAAAAGCCCTCGGCAGAGCCCATATAACCTGCAACAAAAACGGCATCCCCTTCGATACCGAAAAACCAACCATCACCTCAGGCGTCCGCCTTGGTACACCCGCAGGCACAACCCGTGGCTTTGGAAACGAAGAATTCCGCCAGATCGGCCGCTGGATCACTGAAGTCGTCGATGGCCTCGCCGCCAATGGCGAAGAAGGCAACAGTGCAGTCGAAGCCAAAATCAAGGCAGAAGTCGAAGCCCTCTGCCTGCGATTTCCGATCTATTCAGGCCTCTGATCCCACCTGAATTTACAAAAAAGGCGTGCCCGTCAAACGGCGCGCCTTTACCTTTGCAAAAGAAGAAATAAGACGTTTTCTGCATCAGTCTCTGATCAGGAAGAAAACCTTGCCCACCACAGATCAGTCGTTTGATACGATGCAGCACGCTCGATAACACAACAACCCTCACCTCGTCTGGCCCTGTCACAGCAAGACCGTTATAAGTGCCGTCATGCTCGCCCTAACCAAACACCCCACCACGACCAAAACAGATGCCCCGCCGCTGCTAATCGCGCACGGTCTGTTTGGAACAGGCCGCAATTGGGGCGTCATCGCCCGTCGCCTTGCCAATATCCGCGATGTCTACACCATCGACATGCGCAACCACGGCGACAGCCCGCATACCCTCACCCACAGCTATCCTGACCTCGCCGCCGATCTGGCCGAGGTCGCCCGCCACATCGGCGCACCGATCGATCTGCTCGGGCACTCAATGGGCGGTAAGGCAGCAATACAGCTTGCCCTAACCGAACCTACCCTGATCCGCCGCATGATCGTGGCCGATATCGCCCCTGTGGCCTATGCCCATGATCAAACCCGCCATATCGACGCCATGCGCACCCTTGATCTGACAAACGTCACCACGCGCAGCGAGGCAGACCGCCGCCTATCGGCCTATACCGAAGACGCAGGGCTCCGCGCTTTTTTTCTGCAATCGCTTGATATCAAGGCCGAAGGCGGCCCTCGCTGGAAGCTCAACTTCGACACGCTGGAAGCCGAAATGCCAAAAATCGTGGGCTGGCCCGGCACCAAAGGACAGTTCGACCGCCCCACCCTGTTTCTCACAGGCGCCGAAAGCCATTACGTCAAAGCAGAATACCGCGACACGATCTGCGCCCTGTTTCCCCGCGCCCGCTTTGCAAAACTCCCAAATGCAGGCCACTGGCTCCATGCCGAAAAACCCCGCGAATTTGAAGAAACCATCCACGTCTTTCTGACCGCGCCCGCCACGACGCAAGAAGAGACTACCACCTAAAGAAAGCGCTTTGGTTGCTGGTTTTTATTGTCCAAAGTTTTGATCTGGCTCATCATGGATACACCCATATCCCCTACTGAACACGTCACCTGTAGAAGTTTGTACCTCTCGATCCGATGCTCGCGGCACAGATCGGGTACCGGTGTGCCGTCTTTAGTCTGACGCAAAATCGCTGAGAGCTGAGTATCCGCTTGCTTTCAAGTCCCCCTCATGCAGCGGGATCAAAAGCTCTATTTACGCGGTAGCTTAGTTGTTCGGAGGGAGTGGCCGTTCGACAAAAGGCGGAACCTTTCACTACGCAATTACGCCAAACTGTTCCATCGGTTCTAATGGTAAAAAAAACTAAAAAATTGCCTCTTGCGGTGTCGTCAATCAAAACCAGATCAAAAGAAAAGGCGCAAAAATTTAAACGTAAGCTGTTGTTTTATATAAGTTTGAAAAACTAAATACGGGCAAAAACTGCGTTATAATCAAAACTCAATCAAAACGTTCCCTACTTATAACCATGCAGGTACATACCAGCCATTCCCGAAGGCTGTCTCCACCCTCAGTGCGGCGCTTGACCTCTCCGATCAAGCATTCAATCGGATGAGCGCTATGTAGCTAGGCGCGGTGCTCTTTTAGAAAGAATATGTAACCAAGGGCACCATGTTCGAGCTTATCTAAGATGATGGCGCACTTTGACATCTTGACTCGAGTTTGATCGACTAACCTGGCCATTAGCCCTTATCCTACAATAAAAAACCGCCAATCACTTGCCTACGATAGACAAAGCTATAGACCAGATCCCTTCCGAAACTTGTCTTTTAACATCTAGCGATCATGCAGAGCCGCGCGCAACACATCCGCCGAAATCTTCACCCCGCCGTCGATAACTGCCTCGTGTCCCAAAACATGCTGAAAATCCCGTTGAAAAGATTCATATTCTGCTACATGAAACAAAAAATTGAGGAGCTTGATTATGTTCATGCGTATTGCATTTCTAGGAGTAATTTTGATGACATTTTCTAGTTGTGCAACGATTACACGGGGCTCCAAAGACACTCTAGTTATCGACTCAACTCCACAAAGTGCAACCGTAGAATTGAGCAACGGAATGAGTTGTTTATCAACGCCTTGTGTTTTTCAGCTTCCACGCTCTTCTGAGATTGGCGTAACCGTATCTAAGAAGCGCTGCGATTCCGTAAAAACAAACGTAACACATCACACTTCAACTGCTGGTTCTGTGGCTTTGGCCAGTAACCTGATATTTGGCGGCATTATTGGCTTAGCCGTAGATATCTTTACTGGCGCGTCTCAAGAATTGATCCCGAATCCAGTACAAATTAAGCTTCAATGTAAATAAAGATTCTGTGAGAAATTATTCATTTTTTGTTTCACAATCAATCGTAGGAGCAATAATTGGCTTCATTAATCTATGCCCGACCAAAGCTCCGTTTACGACTCAAGATCATCTGGGAGAACGTTAAGCAGAACTTCGCGAAGTTAGTATGCCCGACCGTCACGGGGTACTTGGAAAATAACAGCGAGTTTCGTACACATCGCTATTCACTTCCAAAGCGGCTTATAAGGTTGGCCACAAGTCATCCTAAATATACTATTACGATCGTCACACTTTTATATTTAGGAGTTATTCTTCTAGCCAAATACGAATGGCTATATGATTTCAATCTCATTTGCGAAAAAAATGACTTTGGAACAATCAATATTGCTTTTCTTACCGTCCAAACGACACTGGTAGGTATAGTTTTTCCAATTGTTATAAGCTTCGTCGGAATGTTCAACCAAGGCAAGGCATCGTTTACTTCACGCTTCACAATTTACATAGAAACGTCAAACGCAATCTTAATTGCTGTCAGTTCGCTGATATTATGCGTAGTAATTGCCACGATGCTCCTAGTAGGAGATGAAAGCAGCATCGAATACGGCTTAATTACGTTGCTCAACCTTATTTGGCTTGTGCTCAATATCTTTCTAATAGGTGATTTTCTGCTCCACACGATTCATTTCTTACACCCGATAAAGCAAACGTCGATCATAAAGGCCTATGTCGCAAACGTAGTCTGGCCACGCGAATTAACTAGAATAGTGACGTACACAATCGATGGCTACCTTCCTAAAAGCAACACAGCCGACCGGTCCACACAAAGAACGCAAGCCCACGTAATTCTCGCCAGTGCGACCCTGCCGTTGAACCGAATTACTCACTGTGGATTCAAGCGAGGATTAAAGTTTTGCGCCGTGGCCACCAAAGAAAATCAGATCGACGAGACCGTTACAGTTCTACGCGAGATAATCACCGATTTCACAACTCTTATCGACACACGTCAGGCTAACACATTCACCAATCAACTTCACAACATAGAAGAATTTCACACATTCCTCTATCGGCTCGCTCAGTCTCCCCAAAATAGCGTAAACTATGCGCAATATCCCATTAACAACCCAACACTAGCTCAAAGTTGGGTGCTCGCCTACCAAGACATGATCTGCCGCGCTGTCGAACTCTTACCCATAGAGACCAAATTCATAAACGAAATTGCCTTAATACCTGCCCGTATCTACGAGCCGCTAGCAAAGGAGGTGACCCCCGAAGCACTTCAGCCTCTTCTCTCTATAACAAAGATCATTTCATACCGATTAATGGATTGGGCGCACAAAGAACATCTTAGCGAAATCGTAGAAAGCAGCAGAAAAAAACACGCTTTCACACTGTCGCGCCAAAAGAAGAACTACACAGACGCTTGGTGCGCACTCGTCGATGGATGGGAAAAGATGCTTGGAAATATCGCACGTATACCCGACTCGCACGAAGACGGACACGAAGACAAAATTTGGAAGGATCTCGAACGCGTATCAGAAAACATTGTCAACCATTTACTCATAACCATGCAGATGGCTTCACACGCCGTAGATATTGGTGACGAGATTGCTAAAAATTGGACCTGCGATCTTATACTTCATTGGAATATATATATTAAAAGAGCTTTGGATGGCCCTAACGAAAATTGGTTACTAGGGTCCGAACAACTTACATTTGAAATGGTTAAAAGCGATTGGACCAAAGTAAAAAAACTCTTACCTAATGTCTACGACGAGACACCAACTCCACAGATGGTATTCAGCGTCATCATAAACAATACTTGGCGTGATCATGCCACGAGCCTTGCAATCTTATGTGTTCATTGGGCGATCAGTAATATAAATACGGTCGAAACAACAACACAGGCCGCGCATCAAATTCTGCATGGCAAGCCACATGATCTCGGGGATATAAACCCTCAATACAAGGGAGCAATGTCAAGCACGAGCATCTTGATCTCAGCGCTACAAATAACAAGATATAACAATTCAAACTTTTTCGACACCCTAATTCCCAAAAACTCCAATAAAACCCCGCGAATTCCAGGACGTATATACAATGCAGAGTATACCTTTTTAAAAGATCTATCGATGGCCCAAGCGCTATTAATGATGGCTACAACCTCGTCCTCAACGGAGGAGCACGACGCTCTACGCCACCTCCTAACACAAACCAAAGAAGAGATAATACTAGAAAGGTGGAAAAACCATCTCAAAGAATTACTCACCAAGTTCAAGGAAATCGATGAAAATAAATATGGAAGCCTGCTCTGTAAATTGATTGATTCAGATAAAGATAACTCTCTATTATTCGAAAAACGAAAGGAGAATGCACAAAAATTAGTTGAAAAATACCTTAATATTCTGAAAAATCACCACGAAAAATCCATCATCGACGCATAAATTGCTCCAGAACGCATCACAGAAGTTACTACCGTAGCGAGTTCTGACGCGCCCAAAAAATATATTTCCGCTTCACCTATTCGATAAGATCATTCTAACTACCGATGGTTTAAAGGAAACCACGAGCAGGATAAAAAACATATCCAAGGGGGAATATACTGACCCGCTGTTGATATCGCCCTCTATCAACGAAGACGAATGGTGGCGTGATTTTATGTCGAATAACATCGCAAGCGATATCTGTGGATATGTCATAGACAATACAAAACCCTCAGAGATCGAAGGGCAAACACCGGAAAAGTTCTGGAGCGCGATACGAGAATATAGCGCAAAAATTCGTGAGGACGGCCATGATCCTATCCTAGTGATTAACAGTATGACTGAACCTAAATGGCTGATCGACTGGATTTCTCCATACAGCCCAAACGGTGTACCCAAACCAGCAGACCTTGTTATTA
>JADZAO010000083.1 GCA_020852535.1 Paracoccaceae bacterium
AACCATGCTGAAAACCGTTCTGATGGGGCCTTTTGCGCCTGCGCTTCGGTCACCATAGCGATCATGCGGGCAACTGTAGATTCCGCTACAGGGTGTAAAACCTCGACCGTAAGGACGGTGTGCAGGTTCACAGTTGCCTCGAATACACGGTCGCCAGGAGCTTTGACCATGGGAATGGATTCACCTGTAATGGTGGATTCATCGAGGCTGCCGGTGCCTTTTACAATGCGCCCGTCGACAGGAATACGGGCTCCTGGACGGATGATTACATGATCGCCTTCTGCCAGCATGCCGATGGGAATCTCGGTTGCAGTGCCATCAGGGGCGAGGCGGAAGGCAGTTTCTGGGCGCAGTGACATAAGTGCTTCGACTGCACGGCGGGCCTTTCCTAGTGCTCTGTGTTCAAGCATTGAAGACAGGCGGAAGAGGGTGAGTAGCATTCCACCTTCCAGAGGTGCGCCGACTAGAGCTGCAGCGAGGGTGGCGATGACCATGAGGAGGTCAACGTCGAGGATATGGTCGGTGAACAATTCTCGCAGTGCTGTGATGGCAGCGGGGATGGCTCCTGCAAGGAATACGACCAGAAGGGCTAGTTCAGGCAGTGGAAGCACTATGGCGAAACGATCGACTAACGCATAGGCCATGCCCGCCAATGTGACGAGGGTCAGGCTAAGGTCGAGCCTGTCAAAAAGTTCTGGTTCATGAGAATGTTCGGACACTTCGAGCCTATCGTTTTGTAGGTTTCGTTAAAGAACAATTTATACGACATTCCTCAAGTTACCTGCCGCTTGTTGTCAAGATTGCCTGATGAGGTCGTACGATCAAGTCTTTTCGTTTCGGATGGCAGCTGTTGTCGTGTCATTGTACGATTTTGGGTGGCTCCGGTCCAGCAGTGGGGGTTCCCCGACCCTTTTATTTACATGGATTTGCACGGCGGTAAGGTCGCAGAAGGCTACGGCTAGATCTAAATCTATAAGGGGCTGGAGAAGGCAGGCGGTGGCGGTCTCCACTACTTTAGTATGACCTGTGGCTTTTGTGGATAACTGTCACCTCGGCGTAATTGAAGCTGTCTTGGCGGGTTTTCCGATGCCTGAAGCTTGACTGGAGCGGATACGCAGTTAGATCGACGACTAAAGGATGAACCCATGCCCAAAGCTCTGATCATCTCGCACGGCCAGCCCTCTGACCCCGCTCCGGCCGAGGTTGAGATAGCCACCCTCGCGGCCCGCGTTCAGGTGTTGATGCCTGACTGGCATGTTGCTTCGGCTACTCTCGCCACCGAAGGGGCGTTGGCTGAACAGGTCGCCAAGGCGGGATCACATGGTTTTGCCTATCCGTTTTTTATGACGGACGGCTGGTTTACGCGTGAGCATCTGCCCAAACGGCTGGCCGAGGTTGGGGGCCAAGACTGGCAGGTGCTTGATCCCTTCGGAATCGACGGTGATGTGCAACGCCTGACCGTCAATTTGGCACGCGAGGCTGCGGCGTCGCGTGGCTTACGCCCTGCCGATACTGCGTTGCTGCTGGCCGCGCACGGGTCATTCCGTAGTTCTGCGACGGCAAGGGTCGCCAATGCGATGGCCGCTCGCCTTGCCGCAGAAACCGGTTTTGCTCGCGTCGAGGCTGCTTTTATTGATCAGTCGCCTCGCATCGTCGAGGCGGTTGTTGGTTTTCCTGTCGGATCATTGGTCTTGCCTTTTTTTGCGGCGCGGGGTGGGCACGTGGTCGATGATCTGCCTAAGGCCTTGGCCGAAGCGGGCTTTGAAGGTACGCTGCTTGATCCCGTCGGGCTTGATGCGCGGGTGCCTGCCCTGATTGCTGCGGCACTGCGGGCGGCGTTTCAGGCCACGTTTTTGAAAGCTAAGATATAACTTTCGATGTGTTGCGCAGGATAGTGCATACGGCGCATGTTATACCTTCCGTCAGATTGTATGGAGATATAGATCGTAATCAATCTCGGTTACGGTGCGGGCTACGCGAGCATATTCTGCCGACTTGATTGCGGTAAAGGTGCGGTGCATCTCGTCACCTAAAGCAGCCTTCAGGAATTCCGATTCTTGTGCTGCCACGATGGCTGACCGCCAGTCAATCGGAATGGGCGGCGCGTCTGGCGCTTTGGCATAGCCGTTGCCGGTGGTTTCCGGTCCCGGATCAATGCGGTGTTCCATGCCGTAGCTAATGCCCGCAAGTACTGTTGCTGCAACCAGATATGGGTTGGCATCTATGCCCGCCGGCCGGTGTTCGATCCGCCGGGACGTGATATCTCCGGCAGGGATTCGCAGCGCGACCGAACGGTTGTTGACTCCCCATGTAGGACTGACCGGCGCATAGCTTTCTGTGGCAAAACGTCGCCACGAATTGGCATGGGGCGCAAATACTAGCATGGATTCTCCCATTGTCGCCCGTAGCCCCCCAAGCGCATGAAGGATGGTGTCAGACCACTTCCCCTCAATCTGTTCGACGAAGATATTTTTTCCTGCCGCATTCATCAGGCTGACATGGAAATGCATTCCTGAGCCTGCGTAATTTTCGGATGGTTTAGCCATGAAACAGGCTGTCACCCCATGCGCCCGCGCTTGTGCCCTCACAATCCGCTTCAAGCGGATTAGGTCATCGGCGGCTTGCATCACATCCATGCGGTAATGCAGTGTCAGCTCGTATTGTCCCGGCGCGTATTCCGAGATTATCGTTTCGGCCTTTATTCCCGCCTTGGCGGCGGCTGCATAAATGTCGGAAAATAGCGGTAACATTCCGTGTAGATGATCGACACTATAGACTTCAGTTTTAAAACTGGGCCGCCCGTCCAGAACATCTCGGGCAGCCATTACCTTGCCGTCTGGTCCGCGCTGGTTGTCGACTAGAAAGAACTCAAGTTCAAAGGCTCCTGCAGGATAAAGTCCTTTTTCTTCCATTGCATTGACTTGTGCCTGTAATGCATGGCGCGGGTCTGACCCTGTCTTGGTGCCGTCCAGATTATACATTGACATGAAGACCTCTCCCCGCGGCGGGGTGGTGTCATGCAGTGTGACTAGCGATCCAGGGATTGGCCACGCCCGCAGATCACCGTCACCCTGATCCCAGATAAGCCCCGTCTCGTGTACATCCTCGCCACAGATGTCGAGGCCGAGGATCGAGATTGGCAGATGTCTTCCGTTTTTGTAAAACGGCAGCAACTCGTGTCGCCGGATGATCTTACCGCGCCCGATGCCGTTAGCGTCGTGCAGTACGATGTCGAAGGCATCAATCTCGGGATGTGCTGCAAGGAAGGCTTCTGCTTCGGCCACAGTGCTGCCTGAAGGGCTTTGTGTTTTGGTCATGGGATTACCCAAAAAGGTCGGTTAAGATTTCGTCGAAGGCCGCAATTAGTCGGTTGATTTGGTGCTTGGTGGTTGCGGGGCTGACCAGCATCATGTTGTGGAAAGGCGCGATTAGACAGCCACGGTTTAAAAGCGCTGTGTGAATTGCCGCTTCTAGCACGGGTTGGTGTGCGGCATGCGCTTCGGTCCCGTTTTTGAGTGGTCCTTTGGCGCTTATGAATTCGACTCGAGCACCGACCCGTACTACATGCCAAGATATCTTGTGCGTTTTGATGACAGAGGCAAGGCCAGTGGCCAGCCGCGTCGCGCCTTTGTTCATGTGAGCATAGGCTTTGGCGGTCATCACCTCTGCCAGCGTGGCTCGTAGACAGGCAAATTGCATCGGATTGGCTGAGAGCGTGGTGCCCATACCGGAATGTCCGGCGGGTCGGGTCTCGTCATATTTCTTGAACCGTGCTGCCACATCAGGTGATAGGCCCCAGACGGCGGTGGGCATACCCCCAGCTATGCATTTTCCCACCACTAAGATGTCGGGTTGTAACCCGTGCACGCCGGTGTAGCCGCCTAGTCCGGTCGAAAGTGTATGCGTCTCGTCGATGATTAAAAGTGTGCCATGCTTGCACGTTAGTTCGCGTAGACCGTCCAGAAAGCCTACCTCTGGCAGAACCATGCAGCAATTGGTCATAACGGGTTCTGTCAGCACTGCTGCGATCTCGCCTGTTGCAAGGGCTGCTTTGACCGCTGCTAAATCGTTGAACTCGACGGCCACGGCGCCCCGCGTCAGGTCCTGTATTTGTCCGATCAGCCCTGCACGGTTGATCGTTTGTCCGTTCGAAAGCTCGACCATTGTCTCGTCGAGTGTGCCGTGATAGCAACCGTTGAACACTAGCACTTTGGGTCGTCCTGTCACCGCCCGCGCTACGCGCAGCGCAAAACGGTTGGCATCGGTCGCGGTTGTGGCAATTTGCCAGTGGAAGGTGCCGAAGCGTTCGGTCAATAAGCGGCCTGCTTCCAAGGCATCCTCGGTGGGCAGCATATAGGTTAGGCCACGCTGCGCTTGATGGCGGATAGCCTTGGCAACGGGTTTTGGCGAATGGCCAAACATCGACCCAGTATCGCCAAGACAAAAATCATCAATTTCGTAGCCGTCGATATCGGTAAGTTGTGCTCTTTGTGCCTTGGCGATCAAGGGTAAATGCGGCATCGGCCAGTCGCTCATCCAGTGCATTGGCACGCCGTTCAGAAAAACCCCGCCCCCTGCTATCATCGCCGCCGCTGACAAGGGCCGCTCCGTCGCAAAACGCTGTGCCTCGCGTTCGGCAATTCGCTTCAGACGGTCTTTTGACACCCCTGTAATGGTGTTTGCCATATCCATAATATCCTGAAATCTTGTGAAAGCTTATGGCGTGGAATTTGATGAAATGGAAGCGGGCCTTTGTCTCTGTGCTGGCGCGCTCTGGCTCGCAAGTGGAGAGTAAATCTTCTGCTTAATAGGTTTTTTGAACCGATGATGATTGTGATGGGCTAACCTGTAGAATATTTGAGACCACGTGAAATCATGAATTGACGTGCATTTTGATCAAGCATTGGACTTGGGGCGTAAGGGGTATTGCACCGGTTCGGCAAGGTTACCCGTCTGAATTATACGATAGGATAACAACTGGTAGGTGTGATGCGTAGATTTGTAGAATTTTTATTGAATTGTAATTTGTTAATCAGGCTTCGCCTGCTTACTTTGCTCATCTGTTACATCTTTATGTACTATTACGTCGGCTTGTGGATAGGTGACAAGGATTGCCTTCCTTAGCCCTGCGCCGATGTCATGCGCTTCGCGCAGTGATTGCTCGCCATCAAGTTCAATATGGATGTTCACGAAGATGCGACTGCCTGCAGTGCGGGTTTTCAAGTCGTGATACCCTTGCACCCCTGGCCAATTTTCCACGATTTTTCCGATACCTGCCACGATGGCCGGATCGGCGCGGCGGTCCATTAGTGCATCGAACGCCCCTTTGCCGATACGCAGCGCGCCCAGCACCAGCATCGCCGCTGCACCCATCGCCACCACTGAGTCGATTTCCCCGAGACCAAAGGCCTTTGACGCCCAAAGTGAGATGATGGCCCCAATATTGGGCAAAAGGTCGCCTAGATAATGCAGGCGATCCGCTGCCACCACTTTGTTTCCGGTCCACGCCGCAACGCGCCCTTGCCAGATCACTAGCCCTAGCGTCAGCAAGATTGAGGCGGCCATTACCACCATGCCAGACATTTCTGCGCGCACCCGCATCACATCGGGTTCCAGCAGGCGCTGTACTGCGGTCCATGCGATCACACCTGCCGAAATCACGATGAATAGCGCCTGTCCCAAGGCCGCGAGGTCTTCGGCCGAGGTATGACCAAAGGCGTGATCTTCGTCGGCGGGCTTGGCCGCGTAAAGGATTACCGCCATAGCGCCAAGGCTGATCATCAAGTCCATGGCGCTGTCGGCCAGTGAGGCTGCAATCGAAAGCGCCCCCGTTTCTCCAAGCGCCCAAAGCTTCAGTCCGACCAGTACGGCGGCTACAAGCACCGAGGCGAAGGCCGCCGAAAGGTTTATGTGTGAAGCGGATTTGAGACTCATCTTTTGGTTCCCGTGGGGCTTTCCCTTACGCTAGTCTGATCATTTTTCCTGAGAGAAGTGAGAGTTTTGTAACTTTCCGGCCTGTGTAAGATTGTCTGCTAAGGTTCCGCTCAGGTGGCTGTTACTTGATCACCTCGGACGCGTCCACACCCCAAAGTGATATCTTGCGAACCCAGCCCTTTTCCCCACCGATCGACAGGCGGCACCAGTCGGGCAGGCATTCTTGTATCCAGCCCACCACATTATGTTCGGCTTGAAACGACACATCCGCATCATCTTCTGGGGCATCGCGGAAATTGGCCAGATCGTCGACTACCAGTGCTGATCGCACGCCTGACAGCAGTGAGTAATGCACCCAACCGCCTGCGCCATCGGCATCTTCGACCCGTCGCCAATGCTCATATTCGGCGGTGATTTTTAGTGGCATACCCGCATGAGTAAAGACCCAGTCGATCCGGTGTGTCAGACCAGGACCGCGCCTTGCATTGCCCTCGATTCCTTTGAGGCTGATGTAGCGCGGTATGGGAAGGTTTGTTACCGACCCTCGCGTTGGATCGCGCGGCTGCAGCTTTGGCCTAGCGACGATCGGGTCGGTCTGCGGTGCTGCTAGTGCGGGCACTTCCTTGGGTGTTGTTTCAGCTTTTGTGGCCTCGGTTGCTGTCGCGTTCTTTGGCGAAGGGGCCACTAGCGTGTCGGAGTGTGAAGCCGGGCGGATCGAGCCGATCTCTTCTGCGGCCACTAATCCGACCGAGGCAATTATGCAAATGCCGATCAACGCTTTCTTGCCAATACCCATTGTGTCTGCCTGTCCCGATATCGAAGAGTCCAGCACTACTGTGTCTCTGCGCTGCTTTCTTGCCCGTGTGTCGGCATTCTTTGCGGTGCCTGAGATCTTGCGGTGCCTTATGTCTTCTCCTGCTTTTCGCTATTTTGCCATCCATGAGTCGGATTTGAAAGTGCGAGGAAGGAATTCCATGCTCGCATTTTGATTGAGTGTTGTCGTGAAGTGACGAAAGCGCCCTAAGCCTTTGGCAATTTTGGTATGGGGTAGAGGGCCTGTCAGTGCCTCGATATCAGGTTTGTATTCACTTATGTTGCAAGCATATCGCTTACGTATATCGGCACGAACTGCTTTCTCACGCTCCGCCCTAAGGAGGTTTTGGTTACAATAAAGAAGTTCATTACCTTAATAAGCGCATCGTTGCTTATATTTACGACGCGGAAGGATTCTATTGGCATAACGGCCTAATAGACAGCGGTAATCTGCATTGCCATGGGTTGTTCACAGCCCCAGCGTATTTGGATTAATTTGCGTGATCTTGTGCGCCTTGGTCAGCAATTTTTTGGCAACAGAAAAAAACAATTCTTGCTTTGACCACAGCGATTTGGGTGCGTTCGATTAAGCTTTCGAATATTTGGTTTCACGAGCAAAGGCATGTCACGTAACACAGGTACTGCCTTTGCTCGTTTTTATAGTCTACATGCAGGACTCAAATAGCGCTCGCGTATTTTTCCGCGTCATCGCAATCGGGTTGCCGCCGCAGCAGGGGTCTTCCAGTGCCATTTCTGTCAACTCGTCCAGTCGCGATGCTTCGACACCCATCGCGGTCAGATTAGCTGGAATGGCCAGCTTGCTGCGCAAGTTTACCACTGCTTGACGGAATCCGTTGAACCCGCCCGCAATGCCGATATAGGCTGCGGCTTTTTCTAGCCGCTCTTCAATGGCGGAGCGGTTGAAGTCGAGTACCATTGGCATCACCACTGCGTTTGTGGTGCCGTGGTGGGTGTTGTAGATTGCACCAATCGGATGACTTAGCGAATGGATCGCGCCCAGACCTTTTTGGAAGGCCACAGCCCCCATCGCAGCCGCACTCATCATATGGGCACGGGCTTCAAGGTTGGTGGGGTCAGTATATGCGGTGGGTAGGTTCTCAAACACTAGCCGCATGCCTTCCAGCGCGACGCCTTGGCTCATTGGGTGGTAGAAAGGCGAGCAATAGGCTTCGAGGCAATGTGCTAGCGCGTCCATCCCGGTGCCCGCAGTGATGAACTTTGGCATTCCCACAGTTAAAGCCGGGTCGCAGATTGTGATCACGGGCATCAGCTTGGGGTGGAAGATGATTTTCTTTTTATGCGTTATTGAATTTGTAAGAACGCCTGCCCGGCCCGCTTCCGAACCTGTCCCTGCCGTTGTTGGTACGGCGATGATAGGCGCGATTTTCGATACGTCGGCGCGGGTGAACCAGTCGTCGATGTCTTCCAGATCCCAGACCGATAGGTCCTTTTTCTGATGTGCCATCAGCGCGATCATTTTGCCGAGGTCTAGCGCCGAGCCACCACCAAAGCAAATTACCCCATCATGCCCGCCGGCGAGGTAAACGGCGATCCCTGCTGCCATATTTTTCTCGTTCGGGTTCGGATCGACCTCTGAGAAGACTGCATGGCCCAGACCCGCGGCAGCCAGACCGTTCAGCGCTGCCGCTGTAATCGGTAACGAGGCGAGCGCCTTGTCGGTCACTAGTAGGGGTTTTTTGACACCTGCCGCTGCGCAATGCTCAGCCAGTTCGGAAATTCGGCCCACGCCGAATTTGATCGTTGTCGGATACGCCCAGTTGCGATTGGGAACGTTGTGGCTCATGTCACACCTTTTTCAAATGATAGGATTTGGGACGGGTTACTGAATGGAACCCGATGTAGGACAGGCTGCCGCCGCGGCCAGTGTCCTTGCACCCTGTCCAGCAGAGCGCAGGGTCGAGGTAGTCGGCGCGGTTCATGAACACGGTTCCGGTCTCGATTTGCGCTCCGATGGCGGCTGCAGTGTCGTAATCTTTAGTCCAGATGCTTGCGGTCAGGCCATAGGGGCTGTCGTTCATTAGGGCGATGGCTTCGGCATCGTTTTTGACCTTCATGATTCCGACTACAGGACCGAAGGATTCTTCGGTCATCACCCGCATAGAATGATTAACATTTACAAGGATTTGTGGCGCAAGATAGGCGCCGCCGTTATCAGCAGGGACGTTGGCAGGGTCGACTAGCGGTTTCGCGCCTGCCGCGATGGCCTCGGCAACTTGTTCGCGTACCACTGTGGCAAAACGTTTGTTTGCCATCGGGCCGAGCGTTGTAGCTGCGTCAAACGGATTGCCCAGTTTCAGAGCATTCACCCAAGTTACTGCCTTTTCTACAAAAGTGTCATAAAGGCTTTCGTGTACATATATTCGTTCGATTCCGCAGCAACACTGGCCCGAGTTGAACATCGCTCCGTCCATCAGTGTGTCGACCGCCGCGTTGAGGTCGGCATCCGCCCGTACATAGCCTGGGTCCTTGCCACCCAGTTCCAGCCCCAGCGTGGTGAAGGTGCCTGCAGCCGCTCTCTCCATCGCTGCGCCGCCTGCAACTGATCCGGTAAAGTTGACGAAGCCGAATGCCCGCGCGCCGATTAATGATTCTGTAGTGGAATGGTCCAGTACCACGTTCTGGAACACATCTGTAGGTACGCCTGCCGCATGGAAAGCTTCGGCTAGCCGTTCACCTACGAGCAGCGTCTGGCTGGAGGCTTTTAGCACGACCGCGTTCCCTGCCATTAGCGCAGGTACCAGCGTGTTGATAGTCGTCAAGTAAGGATAGTTCCATGGGGCCACGATGAACACCACACCTAACGCCTCGCGTGCGAGGTAACGGCGGAACTTGTCGCTGTCTTCGACGACCTTTGGTGCTAAAGTTTCAGCGGCGATACTTGCCATATATTCGGTACGGGCATTTACCCCACCGAATTCGCCGCCAAAGCGTGTTGGTCGGCCCATTTGCCACGCCAGTTCCTCAACTATCACGGTCGACATCTCGTTTAGCTTTGCCACACCAGCCTGCACCAGCGCTATGCGCTCGGCCAAGGGGCGTTTTGCCCAATCTTTTTGTGCCGTTTTTGCGCGAGTCACGGCGGCGACAGCAGCATCTTGCGAAAGCGGTGTCCGTTCGGCATAGACCGAACCATCCACCGGTGAAATTAGTTGTATTGGTTTCATATCTTTACCTTTGGGCATCTAACCCCCTTTGTGGTGGGTGCTTTGTTCCCACCATCTCATGTTCTTTCTTATGCCTGTTCTAGCAGGCGTTGTACCTCGAAATCTGTCACCACGCGGTCGGTCTCGGCAATCTCCCATTGGGCGGCATGGTGATAATGGTCCACTACATCGTCCCCGAAGGCCGCTCGCAGCATGGCCGAGCTATTGGCCAGTGCCGCTGCTTCGCGCAGGTTCTTGGGGATTTCGCGGATACCCTTTGCGGCATACATGTCGCCGCGTATCTCGGGTTCAAGATTCATTTTTTTCTCGATACCGTCCAGTCCGGCCGCTAGCAGTGCCGCGCAGCACAGATAAGGATTTACGTCGCTCCCTGGAATCCGACATTCGACGCGGATGCCCTTGGTATGCTCGCCGCAAATTCGAAAGCCCGCTGTGCGGTTGTCGGAAGACCATACTGCCTTGGTCGGCGCGAACATCCCCACGGTAAAGCGCTTGTAGCTGTTGACGTAGGGTGCAAGGAAGAGCGTGATTTCCTGCGCATGAGCCAGTTGTCCCGCAAGGAACTGCTTCATCACGGCGCTCATGCCGTGGCTGTCAGTTTCGTCGACAAAACAGGGTTTGCCATTCAACGTCCAGAGCGATTGGTGCACATGGCTTGACGATCCAGCACGGCGGTGATCGTATTTTGCCATGAAGGTCACTGACCGCCCTTTCGACCATGCGATCTCCTTGACTGCGGTCTTGATGATCGAATGGTTGTCCGCCGTGTCCAGCGCGTCTGAATATCGGTAATTGATCTCTTCCTGACCCGCATCGGCCTCGCCTTTGGAGTTTTCGACCGGAATGCCCGCCGCATAAAGCCCGTTGCGTACGGCCCGCATTACCTCTTCCTCTTTGGAGGTCTGGAAAATGTGGTAATCTTCGTTATAGGCACTGACCGGTTTGAGGTCCTTAAAGCCGTTATCGCGGAACGAATCATAGCTGTTTTCGAAGATGTAGAATTCAAGTTCCGTCGCCATCATTGGCTCGAAACCCATCTTCCGAGCTCTTGCCACCTGTTTTTTTAGGATCGCACGCGGCGAATGCGGCACCTCTTCACGTGTGTGGTGATCAAGCATATCGCATAGCACAAGTGCGGTCCCCGGTAGCCATGGCAAGGGACGAAGCGTTGATAGGTCAGGCTTCATAACATAATCGCCATAGCCGGTTTCCCAGCTTGTCGATTTATAACCCTGAACCGTGTTCATCTCCATGTCCACCGTTAGCAGGTAGTTGCAGCAATGCGTTTCTTCATGGCCGCCGTTCACAAAAAAGGCGGCGTGGAAGCGCTTGCCCATCAGGCGGCCTTGCATATCAACACCTGCTACCAGAACCGTGTCAATCTCGCCGCGCGCCACGGCATCTTTTAGCGCGTCCATCGTCATGTTTCCGGGCATCCGGTCTCTCCGTCGGGTTATGCCCTTGCCTGTAGAGGCGCGGGGTCATTCGAATGTCTTGCGGGACGAATGGTCCCTTTGGTTAGGTTCCGTCTTGCAGGCTGGACCTTAACTCCCTCTAGCGTGCTTACTGGATTTAGGCCACACCCCATGTTAATCAACCACACTCTTTGCGCGACAATATTTGTCTACGCTTACGTGTCTGCGATCAGGTCGTTGTGGATTTCCAGCATAGTATTGGGTAGGCTCTAGGGTTTGGCTTAAATCCGTAACGTATGGGTTAGCTTATCTACTGCTGAATAGGGCGCCTTTAACGCTGTATCCAGCTGCTCGGTTATCGACAGATACAGATCACCACAAGGAGTTGAGAAAGGTATTTGAGGCATGTTCGTAGATTAGAATCACGCGTTTCTGGGCTGCTGCATTTTTGATTATTGGCGCAAAGCGTTGCTCCATTTCTCGCCTGTCATTCCTGTTTGTTCGACGCTAAGGCTTGCCCTGCCTAAGCATATTGTTAAGAATTATTCAATGCCTTCCGCGCTGTAATAATGTTTTCTGTATTATAGCAATGGTGATCTCGCTTGTGATGGGCACTGTGTCTTTCTTTGATGTGGCTTTGCGACTATTGGGTGGCGCAAGGCATCTTGATTGGATAGGCTATAGGAGGTATTTTGTTTGGGCTTTTTGTAGTTTGGTTGACGTGACGGCGGATCGATCGTGAAGAGCGTGGGTCTGTGGTGAAAGTGCCGTGTGGTCCGTCGGGCGTCTGATCGACTTTTGGCATACTTGACATAGATGTGTGATTCAAAAGGCCTCTTGCTAGATGGGTAGGCGGTGGGTTAGGCAGAAGATGTCAGATTCGGGAGAATCCGCTATCGGGGGGAGCCTCGAGATCGGTGCCGAAGGAGCAAACGCCCTGGTAAACTCTCAGGCATAAGGGACCGTTTCTGACCAAAGACTCTGGAGAGTGGCTGATAAGGCCCGCCGAAGGGATAACGATCTCAGGCGCCCGACACGGGTACGGACAGAGGGGGCATCGTGGGACAGGGGTTAGCTTGTCTGGTCGATGCCGGTATGTGATCCGGTTTTGGAAGAGGGGATGGCATGGCCGATCCAGAGCTGAAACGATTGAGTCTTCATGATCTGCACGTAGCCCTTGGCGGGAAGATGGTTCCCTTTGCCGGATACGAAATGCCTGTTCAGTATCCTGCGGGTGTAATGAAGGAACACCTTCATACCCGTAGTGCGGCAGGGGTGTTTGATGTGAGCCATATGGGTCAAGTGATCTTGCGGCCTAAGACTGATATGGTAGCACTTGCCTTGGCCTTTGAGGCGATGATGCCGGTTGATGTGTTGGGCTTGGCTGAGGGGCGGCAGCGCTATGGTCTGTTCACCAATGATACGGGTGGAATAATTGACGACCTGATGTTTGCTAACTGCGGTGATCATTTGTTTGTCGTGGTGAACGCGGCCTGCAAGGAGGCCGATGTCGCCCATATGCGCGCTTGTCTGTCTGATGTAGCGACTGTTGAATATATTGAAAACAGGGTGCTTTTGGCGCTTCAGGGCCCGCAGGCAGGTGAGGTACTGGCGCGGCTGGTGCCTAAAGTCTTTGCTATGCGCTTTATGGACGTGGCGCGTCCGGTCTGGAACGGGTGCGAGATCTGGGTCTCGCGTTCCGGCTATACCGGCGAAGACGGGTTCGAGATTTCGCTGCCCGAATCCAGCGCTGAAGCTTTTGCCAAGACGCTGCTGGACCAGCCAGAGGTTATGCCTATTGGTCTTGGCGCACGTGACAGTTTGCGGCTGGAAGCTGGGCTTTGTCTTTATGGACATGATATTGAAACCATGACAAGTCCCGTGGAAGCATCGCTGAACTGGGCCCTGCAGAAATCGCGCCGCATTGGTGACCGTGCCGGGGGCTTTCCTGGTGCCGACCGTATTCTTGCAGAATTTGCGGCTGGGCCGAAACGACTGCGTGTGGGGTTGCGTCCCGAAGGCCGTGCCCCGATGCGCGAGGGTACCGAGTTGTTTACTATCGATGGAGATAGAATTGGTATCGTAACCTCGGGCGGTTTTGGTCCATCGGTTGAGGCCCCCGTTGCAATGGGCTATGTGTTTGCGTCAAGTGCTACTGTCGGGACAGTGTTGCTTGGCGAAGTGCGCGGCAAACGCCTTGCCGTAACTGTCTGTGATTTGCCTTTTTACCCAACACGTTACAAGCGCTGAGGACTTGATATGAAATATACCGAAGATCATGAATGGCTGCGGGTCGATGGCGATTTGGTCGTTGTCGGCATTACTGAACACGCTGCGACTCAGCTTGGCGATGTTGTGTTCGTCGAACTGCCGGAAACCGAAACTATGGTCGCTTCGGGTGACGAGGTTGTGGTGATTGAGAGCGTCAAGGCCGCTTCTGACATTTTGGCTCCCGTGGATGGTGAGATCGTCGAGGTGAATTTGAAGCTGCTTGATGCGCCCGGTCTGGTGAACGATGATCCATTGGGAGCTGCATGGTTCTTCAAGATCAAAGTTGATGATCTGGCTGTGCTGGATCAGTTTATGGACGAAGACCAATATAATGATCTGATCGCTTAATAGGCCGATCGGACTTAAATCTCTTGAGGAAGAAATTGGCAAAATCCTTCGAAGGATTTTGTGGGTGCAGTTTTATGCCTGCACTGACAAGCAAAGGAGCTGTGCATGGCCTTTACGCCCATTGACTATAATCCTTACGATTTCGCTAACCGTCGTCATATTGGCCCCTCGCCCACTGAGATGGACGAGATGCTCAAAGTTGTTGGGGTCTCTTCTCTGAATGAGTTGATCGATCAGACTGTGCCCAAATCAATCCGTCAGTCGGTTCCTCTGGGGTGGGCACCACTGTCTGAGCATGAACTTCTGGCTCGGATGCGGGCTGTTGCGGGCCGTAACAAGGTGATGACTAGCTTGATCGGGCAAGGTTACTATAACACGGTGACCCCGCCTGTGATTCAGCGGAACATTCTTGAAAATCCGGCATGGTATACGGCCTATACGCCCTATCAGCCCGAAATTGCCCAAGGGCGGCTTGAAGCCTTGTTGAATTATCAGACCATGATCGCCGATCTGACTGGTCTGCCGGTGGCGAATGCCAGTTTGCTGGATGAAGCGACTGCCGCAGCCGAGGCGATGGCGATGGCGGAGCGTATTGCCAAGTCCAAGGCGCGTGGATTCTTTGTCGATTGCGGTTGCCATCCCCAGACTATTGCGGTGATCAAAACCCGTGCTGTGCCTTTGGGAATCAAGGTGATTGTAGGTGCGCCTGAGGCGATGGAAGTTGACAAAGTGTTTGGTGCGATCTTCCAGTATCCGGGAACTTTTGGCCATGTTGCTGATTTCACTAATGAAATCTTAGCGCTTCATGCAGCAAAAGGGGTTGCTATTGTTGCGACCGACTTGCTTGCGTTAACGCTTTTGAAAGAACCAGGCGCTATGGGGGCTGATATTGCTATTGGGTCGAGCCAGCGCTTCGGTGTGCCGATGGGTTACGGTGGGCCCCATGCCGCTTTTATGTCCTGTAAGGACGATATGAAACGCGCTATGCCGGGTCGGATCGTCGGTGTGTCTATTGATGCGCGTGGTAATCAGGCTTATCGCCTGTCGCTGCAAACTCGTGAGCAGCATATCCGCCGCGAAAAAGCGACATCCAATGTTTGCACAGCGCAGGCATTATTGGCTGTGATGGCTAGCTTTTACGCCGTGTTTCACGGTCCAAAGGGCCTGCGTGCGATTGCCGAGCGGGTCCATTTCTTGACCAATCGTTTGGTGCAGGCGCTTAAGACGGCGGGGGTTAAAGTTTCGCCCGAGGCGTTTTTTGACACGATCACGGTCGAGGTCGGCGGCGGTCAGGCTGATATTCTTGCCGCCGCACAGGCCGAGGGGTTGAACTTCCGTAGGGTGGGCAGCGATCGCGTGGGTATTTCGCTGGATGAGACTACGGATGAAAAAGTGTTGATACGTATTTTGCGCGCTTTCGGTATCGATGGTGTTCCGTTGCACCGAACAACGCTCGGTTTTCCCGAATCGATGTTGCGCGAGACGGAGTATCTGACTCACCCCGTTTTTAACATGAACCGTGCTGAATCTGAGATGATGCGTTACATGCGCCGCCTGTCGGACCGTGATCTCGCGTTGGATCGTGCAATGATTCCGTTGGGGTCTTGTACGATGAAGTTGAACGCGGCAGCCGAGATGATGCCAATCACATGGCCGGAATTTGGCAGCCTGCATCCTTTTGCGCCAGCAGATCAGTCACTTGGCTATCGCGAGGTGATTGAGGACTTGACGACAAAGCTCTGTGAGGTGACGGGGTATGATGCGTTTTCTATGCAACCTAATTCGGGTGCGCAGGGAGAATATGCAGGACTCCTCACTATTCAGTCCTATCACCGTGCGCGAGGCGATGCGCATCGTAATATCTGTCTAATTCCGGTTTCGGCACACGGTACAAATCCTGCTTCGGCACAGATGGCTGGGATGAATGTGGTTGTGGTCAGATCGGCCCCGAACGGGGACGTGGACCTTGACGATTTTCGCCAAAAGGCTGCTGAAGCGGGAAAAAATCTTGCCGCCTGTATGATAACCTATCCTTCGACGCATGGCGTCTTCGAGGAGACGGTGAGAGAAATCTGCAAGATCACGCATGATCACGGCGGGCAGGTTTACCTTGACGGTGCTAATATGAACGCGCTGGTAGGCTTGGTGAAACCGGGTGAGATCGGATCAGATGTGAGCCACCTTAACCTGCACAAGACCTTTGCCATTCCGCATGGCGGCGGCGGTCCGGGCATGGGTCCGATAGGCGTAAAAGCTCATCTGGCGCCTTATCTGCCGGGTCATCCGGAGGCCGGCACCGAAGGCGCGGTCAGTGCGGCGCCTTATGGAAGCGCCAGCATCCTTTTGATTTCATGGGCTTATTGCTTGATGATGGGCGGGGCAGGGCTGACGCAGGCCACGCGGGTTGCTATATTGAACGCCAATTACATCGCTGCAAGGCTGGCGACGGCTTATGACATTCTCTTTATGGGGAATCGCGGGCGTGTGGCTCATGAATGCATTCTTGATACTCGGCCTTTTGCTGAAGTTGGTGTGACGGTGGAGGATATTGCCAAGCGTTTGGTCGATAACGGTTTTCATGCCCCGACTATGTCGTGGCCGGTGGCAGGAACGTTGATGGTAGAACCTACCGAAAGTGAGACCAAGGCCGAGATTGACCGCTTTATCACTGCGTTAATGGCGATCCGTGCCGAAATTCAAGCCGTTGAAAATGGAGAGATTTTGGCAGAAGATTCGCCCCTGCGTCATGCGCCTCATACGGTCGAGGATTTGGTTGCTGATTGGACGCGCAAGTATTCGCGTGAGCAGGGTTGTTTTCCGCCTGGGGCGCCCCGCGTAGATAAATATTGGCCACCCGTGGGTCGTGTTGACAACGTATTTGGCGACCGCAACTTGATTTGTACTTGTCTGCCGCTAGAAGCTTATGCCGAGGCGGCAGGGTGACATGTGCAATGTATACTTGATGCAGATGCGCGTCTAAAAAAGCTTAAGGATCATTTAGAGGTTTACGGCCTGACGGGGCGGCGTTTCAGCCGCCGCTCCTCCCTCGTTTTAAGGAGGAAAAAGCCTCTTACACTGTCAGTGGTTTTGATCGCGCCAGCAGTTGACTATCGGGTATCGGCGATCGAGCCAGAAGGCTTTTTGTGTCAGCCTTACGCCGGGGGCGGATTGGAATCGCTTCCATTCGCTAGTGTAGAGCATCTGTTCGACCCGTTTGACGGTGACTACGTCATGTCCTTGTGCCACGATTTCTGCTACGGATAATTCCTTTTCGACTAATCCCTCTAGGATGGCGTCGAGCACTGGATAGGGCGGCAGATTGTCGTCGTCGCGTTGGTTTTCGTGTAGTTCAGCGCTAGGGGGTTTGTTTATGATGTTTGGTAGGATTACGGTTCCAGCAGGGCCTTTCATCCAAGGGCGGTGATTGGCGTTGCGCCAGCGGCAGATATCGAAAACGCGTGTTTTCCACAGGTCCTTAATTGGGTTGTAGCCGCCGTTCATGTCGCCGTAGATCGTGCAATAGCCTACCGCGATTTCGGATTTGTTGCCGGTTGTTAGTAGCATCGCGCCTGATTTGTTTGATAACGCCATCAGAAGCAGGCCGCGCATGCGGCTTTGGATGTTTTCCTCTGTAATTCCCGGTCTGGTGTCGGGAAAGAGCGGCGCTAGGGCTTCGTTCACGGCATTCTGCGGTTCGCTGATTGGAATGGTGTCGAGCCGACAGCCCAAAGCCCGGGCGACGGCTTCGGCATCGTCAAGTGAGGCTTGTGAGGTGAAGCGTGAAGGCAGCATGATGCAATGTACGTTTTGGGGGCCGAGCGCATCCACGGCGATGGTGGCGACTATAGCGCTATCGATTCCGCCCGATAGGCCGAGTATGACTTTCTTGAAGCCGGATTTTGCCAGATAGTCGTGTAGGCCGATGGTCATGGCTCGATAATCGGCTTCGGCTACTTCCGGCATTAAGGCAAGTTTGCCTGTTTCTGCCCGCCAGCCTTTGGTAGTATGAATAAAAGTGACGTGGGTTACGGAATCGTCGAATTGTGGCATCTGGACTGCCAGTTGTCCGTCGGGGTTCAGTACCATCGAACAGCCGTCGAAGACTTGATCGTCCTGCCCGCCTGTCATGTTTAGGTAAACTAGTGGTAGGCTTGTTTCGACTACACGCGATATCATCATGTTTAGTCGTAGGTTCGGTTTGCCGCGATGGTAGGGCGAGCCGTTGGGAATAAGCAGGATTTCCGCCCCCGTTTTTGCAAGCGTTTCTGCTACATCCGAGTGCCAACTGTCTTCGCAGATTGGGGTGCCAATGCGGACTCCGGCTACGCTATAAGGATTGCAGATATCGGCGGAAGCGAAGAGGCGCTTTTCGTCAAAAATGCCATTATTTGGTAGGTGGTGTTTCAGCGCGGTTGCAGTGATTTTGCCACCTTGCAGTATGTAATATGCGTTGTAGAGTGCTCCGTTACGAAAGCAGGGGCCGCCGATGCCTAGCGCGGGGCCATCGGCGCAATCTTTGGCTAGCTGGTTGATTGCGGCCATTGCCTCGGGGACAAAAGTTGGTTTTAGGATCAGGTCCTGTGTTTGGTAGCCGGTGATGAACATCTCGGTCAGCGCGGCCATGTTGCTGCCTGCGGTTTTGGCTTGATCCCATACAGAGTGCGCAAGCGTTGCATTCGCCGCGATTGCGCCCACAGTGGGGTTTAGCTGCGCTAATGTGAGGCGGAAGGTGTCGGCCATTCGGGATGTATCCTTTGGGCTGGTCTTGATCTGATTCTAGCCTGAGGGGGTGGCGAGGGGAAGGTTTCCCGTTAGAATGGCGGTTTGAGTTGGGGGTGGTGGATAGGCTTTGTGTTGAGGTTGGAAGCGGGGCGAGGAGTGATGAGGTGCTGGCGAAGTAGTCGTGGGCGAAGTTCTACTGGTTGCCTTTGAGTTGGTCCTTTCGCCACATATACGCTGGTAAGAGGGGTTACGACCGTGATGATGTGGTAGGTGCAGAGGATGACTTGGGTATGTTTATTTTGATGGTTGCCGTGTGGATTGGTCGATTCGAGGTGACCTTAGCGGCGCGGTAGGCGAGATGTGGCGATTTTCGACTTGTCTTGGCGCAAAGCTTCGGTATCGTCGCTATTATGGAACGGGACCTGCATATCCAATATCATAGTGGCGTTTTTTTTGTCTGCGAGCCCCCGTGTGCTGCTTCTCCTTCTTAGTCTTTTTTGAGCGTGCTCTTGAGTGCGATCGCTCGGAGGTGACAAGCACCCGAAAAGAAGAAAAGTCAAGGAAATCGAAGGACTTGACCCCATGACCGACAAGACTACGCAATCTCGCGTCTTGATTTTCGACACTACTTTGCGCGACGGTGAACAATCGCCCGGTGCGACGATGACGCATGAAGAAAAGCTTGAGATTGCGGGCCTTCTTGATGAGATGGGCGTCGATATTATTGAGGCTGGTTTTCCGATCGCGTCCGAGGGTGATTTTTCTGCCGTTTCTGAGATTGCTAAGCGGGCGGAGAATTCGACGATCTGTGGACTGGC
>JADZAO010000084.1 GCA_020852535.1 Paracoccaceae bacterium
ACGGCGGATCAATAACATTTCACGGTAGTATTTGAGCAGTTCTTCTTTGGACACGTTGGGTCTGTCCGCTGGTTTCTTCAAGACCATCGCTGGTTTCTTTCCGTCCTTGACGCAAGTAGTTTATGGTTAAACTATACTTAGCCTATCAGTATTTGTTGGGTCAAAATAAAAAATGTGACCTTTGGTGGGGTCGACGTATATCTGCCATGTGTTTTTGTGAGGGGCTAGCGGATTACGATCTCATCGGCGCGCAAATATCCTAAAATCTCGCGTGCCTGCTCGTCCAGAAGGTCTACGTCAAGGTAGTTATCAGATAAGCGCTTGGTTTTGTTCTGCATTTCGGCGAGCTCGGACGCCAGCTTATCACGTTCCAGTTTTAACGCTTCCGCCTCGGCTGAAATCTCGATCTGACGGAATATTCCATAATCACCTTGCACAGCGGCAAAGGTAAAATAGCAGCCCAAGGTCAGGGCTGTTAGAAAATAGAGCATGGCCCCAAGCGAGGGGCGGGTGGTGGATACGCTCATTTTCGTACCTCGTTCCGTCCTTGACGGATGGCTGTGCTGATTCTGTCACAAACGAATCGTAGAGTGAATCCTAAATCGTAAAAACGGGCACAGAAATTTTCACGAGCTTTTCCTGTCATAGTATGGTGGCATGCCGCGGGATGAAGATGCCGCTCTCTCGTGTATGGCATTAGGCGCGACCTTTATAGATATCGACCAGCTTACTTAGCATCGCCAGTGCCTCATCACGTGGGCGCTGGAAGCTGTTTCGCCCGATGATCGATCCGTTGCCGCCACCGTCACGGATGGCGCGGGCGTCGTCATAAACCCCGTCTTCGCCTTTTTTTGCACCGCCTGAAAACACGACGATCCGTCGCCCACTAAATGAGGCCTGCATGCAATGCCGAACGCGGGCAGCTTGTGTGGCGACGTCGATTTTCTCATCAAGGTAAACCTTCTTCGCCTCGCTCAGCATGAGATGGTTGCTTGAGAGTTTGATCTTGATGATATGTGCTCCTAGCAGTGCGGCAATTTGCGCGGCATAGGCCGCTACGTCGATCGCTGTCTCGCCATCCTTGGTGATGGCCTCGCCACGCGGATAGGACCAGATCACGGTGGCGATTCCCTTGGCTGCAGCTTCTTGTCGCATGGCAGAAATCTCTTCATACATTTGTAGTGCCATGTCGGACCCCGGATAGATGGTGAAGCCGATGGCCGCACAACCCAGTCGCAGCGCATCGTTGACACTCGCGGTGATCGCCTGATTGCGCCCCGCCGTATCAGACATCAGGCTGTTGGCACTGTTCACTTTCAAAATCGTCGAGATCTGCCCTGCAAAGGTATCTGCCCCAGCCTCTAGCATTCCCAAGGGAGCAGCATAGGCGTTGAGCCCCGCATCGATAGCTAACTGGTAATGGTAATGTGGATCGTAGCCCGCCGGATTTGCGGCAAAGGTTCGTGCCGGACCATGTTCAAACCCTTGGTCGACCGGCAGGATGATCATTTTTCCGGTGCCGCCCAGACGACCATCCATCAGCATCCGAAAGAGGTTTCTCTTTACGCCGGGGGTCTCCCCTTCGTAATAGCTCAGGATCTTTTGGACGGTTTTCGTCACACGCATTCGTTCATCCCTTTTTGTAAATTCTCCGGGCGCGGGGCCTTTTCTATGCTTTTAATCCAAGCTGGAATCTTCGCGCAAACTTGTTAGCGCAACCAGTGATGAAATTTGCTGTTCAGTTAGTGCGGATGCGGTTTTTTACCTCTGCAACACTCGAAGCCTGTTGCGTTAGCTTCCTCGCCAGATCTTTTTCTTTGGAATTGGGCGCAGGGTCGCGCAGCACACAGCATGACCTCAAGGCATTCGATGTGAACTTCGCTTAGCCTGATATCGTCTGTATTGGGCGCTGCTAAGGCTCGTAGGGTTATTGAGACATCCAGACGGGGTAGGGGCCGTCACTAGGTATTTTTGTTCTGTCGGAACAGAGCGTAACGCGGTGCAAGACTGTTTTGTCTAAACTATATGATCATTTCCGCGAAAACAGGGATATCTAGAAGCAGGCGCTTGGAAATCTCTGTTTTCCCGTGGATGACATTTTTTATCTCATGAGAGCTGAAATGCCGGGTAGTTCCTTCCCTTCCATCCATTCGAGGAAGGCCCCACCTGCGGTTGAGATAAAAGTGAAATCTTTCGTAACCCCCGCCGCGTTTAGCGCCGAAACTGTATCGCCACCGCCTGCTACTGAGACGAGGCTTCCTGCCCGTGTCAATCGCGCTGCGGCCTTTGCCGACGCATTGGTTGCGGCATCAAATGGCTTGATTTCGAAGGCGCCGAGTGGGCCGTTCCAAATTAGCGTCTTGGAATTGGTAAATATCTTTTCCAGTGCAGCTACTGTCTGCGGGCCGACGTCGAGGATCATCGCATCGGTGGGGCAATTTCCGACAGGTACGGTTTTATTCGCTGCGCCCTCCTTGAATTCGTGCGCTACGACTACATCGATTGGTAGATGGATTGTGCATCCCTCCGTTTTAGCCTTTTTGATGATTTCCAGCGCTGTATTGGCCATCTCGCGCTCGGCTAGCGATTTGCCTACCTCGACGCCTTGCGCGATAAGGAAGGTGTTTGCCATGCCGCCGCCGATTACTAGATGGTCGACCTTGGTTACAAGGTTGTAAAGAAGCTCAAGCTTGGTTGAAATTTTGGCTCCGCCGACTACCACCACTACTGGACGCACCGGTGTACTAAGGGCTGCCTCTAGCGTCCGCAACTCCGCTTCCATCAATCGTCCTGCCGCATTGGGCAAAAGTCCAGCCAGCGCCGTGGTTGAGGCATGGGCGCGATGCGCTGCCGAGAAGGCATCGTTTACGAAGACATCGCCCAGTGCCGCCAATTTAGTGGCAAAACCCGCGTCGTTCTTTTCCTCGCCCACATGGAAGCGGGTGTTTTCGAGTAATACCACATCTCCCATTCCGGCCGCCGTAATCGCTGTTTTTGCCTCGTCGCCGATGCAGTCTTTTCCGAATATGACTTTGCGACCTAAGGTGGCCTTCAGTGAGGGTACCACATGGGCAAGGCTCATTTTGGGAACGATCTTGCCTTTGGGACGGTCGAAATGTGCTAGAAGCACCACCTTGCCGCCACGAGAAATAATATCCTCGATCGTGGGAATGATCTTTTCGATCCGTGTCGCATCGGTCACGCTCCCGGCTTCCATCGGTACGTTGATGTCAACCCGTACGAGCACAGTCTTGCCCGCCAAGACCACATCGTCGAGTGTATTCCATGCCATTTGGGGAACCTTCATTTTATTTGCCCCTCTTTCCGCGCATCAGGGCCTTTCGTCAACCATGATGCCGTTATTTTCTCTTTCCATGACGCGGTTGCGCCATTATGTTCCCACGCAGCAGTTTTCGTAAGGAGCCATTATGGCCGAGATTAAAGACCCTGAAAACACCGTCATCATTACCCTGAAGGATGGCGAAGTGGTTATCGAACTGCTTGTCGACATTGCACCAAAACATGCTGAACGCATGAAGGAACTGGCACGCGCCAAGGCCTACGATAATGTCGCATTCCATCGCGTGATAGAGGGCTTCATGGCTCAGACCGGTGATGTCGAGAACGGTAACATGGAAAATAATTTCAACTTACGCCGCGCAGGCACGGGTGGGTCTGACCTGCCGGACCTGCCAGCCGAATTTAGCAGCATCCCGCATGACCGTGGCACATTGGGTGCTGCGCGCTCGCAGAACTTGAACTCGGCAAATAGCCAGTTCTTTATTAACTTCTCGAATAACCACTTCTTGAACGGCCAATATACCGTCTATGGCCGCGTTATTTCGGGTATGGAATATGTTGACAAGATCATCCGTGGCGAGCCGCCGATCAGTCCCGACCGTATGATCACTGTAAGGGTAGCTGCCGATGTCGCGTAATCGTTTAATTGCAGGGGGAATTTTTGTTCTCGGTCTTGCCGCGCTTGGCGGTTTTTGGTTGTCGCAATCGGCTACCGTGGTGCAAGATGCAAGCGATGGCGCTGGTCCTAACCTTGTTGTCGAAGTAGCAGGTTCCACCACGGGTACTGTAACTATTGACCTAGCCTCGGACGTGGCCCCCGCTCATGTGGCGCAGATCGTTGAACTGGCAAAAGAAGGTGCCTATGACGGCGTGGTGTTTCACCGAGTCATTAATGGCTTCATGGCGCAGACCGGCGACGTGCAGTTTGGCAAACACGGCGGCGATGTCTCGGCTGCCGGAACTGGAGGATCGCAATTGCCCGATCTGAAAGCGGAGTTTTCCTCAATACCCTTCGAACGCGGCGTCGTTTGTATGGCCCGCTCAAGTGATCCAGATTCGGCCAATAGTCAGTTCTTTATTATGTTCTCTTCGGCGTCCCACCTTACTGGGCAATATACTGTGGTCGGTCATGTGGTTTCCGGTATGGACGTGGTC
>JADZAO010000085.1 GCA_020852535.1 Paracoccaceae bacterium
CGGGGGCGTGGATAGAAACTTTCTGCGATGA
Organism: Paracoccaceae bacterium; assembly: GCA_020852535.1. GTDB lineage: Bacteria > Pseudomonadota > Alphaproteobacteria > Rhodobacterales > Rhodobacteraceae > Paragemmobacter. The sequence continues at coordinate 32 of JADZAO010000085.1, forward strand.
AGCTCATCCAAGATGATGTAGATGGTCGCCCCCTTCACGGGGGCGTGGATAGAAACAAATGCAAATCGCGAATGGATATGAGGAGGCCTAGTCGCCCCCTTCACGGGGGCGTGGATAGAAACTTATACTCATATGGGAGTTTTGAGTGCGCGCGCGGTCGCCCCCTTCACGGGGGCGTGGATAGAAACATTACGTCCGTGAGGCATTTCATAAACGTCTGGTCGCCCCCTTCACGGGGGCGCGGATCGAAACAATAGACAGTTAATAAAAAGCCCAACGTTATCTGGGTTTGCGCGGTGCACCCTTTGATCTAGGACTACCACTGTCCATTAACCGCCTCAGACTAGGGTTGGACTTCGCGGGGGAACGGACATTTACTAAAACGCCTGAATAAGGCTCAGATTCACATTTTTGTCGTGATGCCGTGGGGTGGGTCTTGAGTCTTGCGGCGGATTTTTCGGAAGCATTCGAGAAACGGAGTTTGATGGGGACATCTGCCTCCCTTTCCGCTCGTGCAACGAGCTTACCACCTTTGGCATGTGTACGGGGAGAAAATTTTCCCGAGGGGCTAGTATGGGTGCGCTTGACCGGAGCACTGCTATCAATGCTGCGCAGCTTAGCACCGGAGGTGCGGTTCAGGCTGGGTTTCTGAGTGACGCAATCATCTGACTCTTCACCCGTCAGCCCAAGCTGGTCGCGCAGGATATGGGGACGGATTTCCTCGACCTGTCCGGGTTTAAGTTCGTTCAGGCGGAAAGGACCATAGCTAATGCGAATTAGGCGGTTCACGATTAAGCCAATCTCATTGATAGCGCGACGGATTTCGCGGTTACGGCCTTCACGTATGCCGATGGTAAGCCACGCATTCGCGCCTTGATGACGATCGAGGACGACCGACATTGGACGGAACTTCTCACCATCCACCGTAATGCCACGGCGCAAGGGTTCGAGATCAAGATCGGTCGGATTTCCTTTGACGCGGACGCGGTATTTACGAAGCCAGCCAGTTGAGGGCAATTCAAGTCGGCGTTTCAACTCACCATCGTTAGTAAGCAGCAAAAGACCTTCGGAATTAAGATCGAGACGGCCTACGGACATAACGCGGGGCATATTTTTAGGCAGGTGGTCGAAGACCGTTTTGCGACCCTTCTCGTCAGAGGCCGAGGTAACCAGACCTTCATGTTTATAATAAAGCCATAGGCGAACAGGCTCGGGCTGGCCCACAGGCTCGCCGCGCACTGTGATGCGGTCGTTTGGACCAACGTTGAGTACGGGGCTATCTATGACCTTGCCATTTACCGCGACTTCGCCCGCTTCGATCATGCGCTCGGCCTCGCGACGCGAGGCAATCCCTCTACGAGAGAGCACCTTGGCGATGCGTTCGCCCGCATGGATGGCAGTTTTGGCAGGGGTCGGGGCTTTGGTCATGTGCTCCTCGGGCGTAAGAGTTAGTGATAGTCTAAAGGACAGCGCTTTTCCATAGATGGGATTTGTGTCCCCCGCTTTGGGTGATGGGGAAAGGTGGGAGTTGCCAAGAGGGGCACTGCGGTGCAGGAAGGCGATCATGAAGTTTCGTAGTTTCATGGATGTGGCGCTGGACGAAGCGCGAGCCGCAGCGGCGCGAGGCGAGGTGCCCGTAGGTGCCGTGATTGTATATGGCGTTACCATAGTGGCGCGGGCAGGAAACCGCATGCGCGAACTTTCAGACCCCACGGCACATGCTGAGGTGCTGGCGATACGAGCTGCATGTGCGGCGTTAAAGTCAGAGCGGTTGATTGGCCACGATCTTTACGTAACGTTGGAGCCTTGCCCGATGTGCGCGGCTGCTATTTCGGCGGCACGGATTGAACGACTTTACTATGGCGCGACGGATCCAAAGTCCGGTGGCGTAGCCGTAGGGGCGCGGATATTTTCACATCCGCAATGCCACCATGTACCCGAGGTCTATGATGGGTTCGCGAGTGTCGAATCCGAGGCGCTGTTGCGCGAGTTCTTTGCAAAGCAGCGCTAGGATCTAAGATCGGCATCGGAACCCTGCTTTGGATCTCGTGATATTCGAGACAAAAAGAAGCGGGTCAGACGGTTTCGAAGATGATGTAAGAAGCCACATCATGACCTTGAATCGGGCCTAGCAACTAACAAGCGCCGTGCTGCAGCTTGCGCCATCGTTGCGAATCGTCTCGACACGACGGGCGGCAAATAAGATCAAGTTAACTGACGACTAGGGGGCGACCAGCAGGATGGCGCTTTTAATTTTAATCTCAAAGCCGAAATAACCGAGTCAGATGATTTTTATAAGCATTCTCTTGGATGGTTTTTTACCGTTTCTTAGATGTGAAAAGCTAAGAAGAAATGTTTTGTCACTACTTTCTGGCAAGGTTTCAGCTGATGCGGGTCTTGCAGGGTGATAAGGCGGTGGCTAAACGGGCGAGAACAAATCCGGAGGATACCTTATGTCCATCGACATTGAGACCGCACGGCGGGTGGCCAAGCTGGCCTGTATCCGCGTCGAGGAGCCAGATCTACAGAAGCTGGCGGAACAGCTCAATGACATCGTTTCCTTTATGAAGCAGTTAAACGAGGTCGACGTGACCGGAATCGAACCGATGACGAGTGTTACGCCGATACAGTTGAAGCGGCGGGCTGACGTGGTGACGGATGGCAGCGTTCAAACCCAGATATTGAAGAACGCGCCTGATGCGCGAGAAGGATTCTTCGCGGTACCGAAGGTGGTGGAATGAGCGCGAACACATGGACTATCGCCACCGCACGCGATGCGTTGCGCAAGGGCGAGATTTCGGCGGTTGATTTAACCATGTCCTGTTTAACAGCGATCGATGCTGCCGACGAGTTAGGCGCATTCGTGCACAAGACGCCCGATATTGCACTGGACCAGGCTCGCGCTGCCGATGCAAGATTGAAGGTCGGCGCTGCACCCGATCTTTGCGGTATCCCCTTGGGTATCAAGGATCTATTTTGCACCAAAGGTCTGCCCTCACAAGCGGCGTCAAACATCCTGCGCGGGTTCAAGCCAGAGTATGAGTCCACCGTCACTACAAAGCTATTCGAGGCGGGTGCCGTGATGCTGGGCAAGCTGAACATGGACGAGTTCGCGATGGGATCGTCGAACGAGACTTCTTGCTATGGTAATGCTGTAAACCCTTGGAAAGTAGATGAGCGCAAACTAACGCCGGGCGGATCGTCTGGTGGTTCTGCGGCCGCAGTGGCGGCGGATCTATGTCTTGGGGCGACCGGTACCGATACGGGCGGGTCGATCCGGCAGCCTGCGGCTTTTACGGGCATTGTCGGGATTAAGCCGACCTATGGTCGGGTTAGTCGGTGGGGTGTGGTGGCATTCGCCTCCAGTCTTGATCAGGCGGGGCCGATGACAAAGGACGTGCGGGATGCAGCCATCTTTTTAGCGGCAATGTCGGGGCATGATCCAAAGGACAGCACCAGTGCTGATTTGACGGTTCCAGATTTTGAGGCAGCACTGACAGGAGATATTCGCGGCAAGAAGGTTGGTATTCCTAAAGAATACCGGATGGATGGGATGTCTGCCGAGATCGAGGCCCTCTGGAACAAAGGAGCCGACATGCTGCGCGATGCGGGCGCTGAAATCATTGATATCAGCCTACCGCATACGAAATACGCGCTACCTGCTTATTACGTGATCGCACCTGCGGAAGCGTCAAGCAACCTTGCCCGTTATGATGGGGTACGTTATGGTCATCGCGCTGCGCTTTCGGTAGGCGACGGCATCACCGAGATGTATGAAAAGACTCGCGCCGAGGGCTTTGGTCCCGAGGTGCAACGCCGCATTATGGTAGGCACCTATGTGCTCTCGGCGGGATTCTATGACGCTTATTATAACCGTGCACGCAAAGTGCGGACCCTAATCAAGCGCGACTTTGACCTAGCCTTTAAGGCTGGCGTCGATGCGATCCTGACACCTACCACACCCAATAGCGCTTTTGGTTTGGGCGAAATGGCGAGTGTCGATCCGATCGAAATGTATCTAAACGATGTTTTTACTGTGACGGTAAACCTTGCAGGACTTCCGGGAATTTCGGTTCCAATCAGTCTAGATGCCAAAGGCCTACCAATGGGCCTGCAATTAATCGGACGGCCCTGGGAAGAGGGTGATTTGCTTAATCACGCTTATGTACTGGAACGGGCTATGGGCTTTGTAGCAAAGCCCGAAAAATGGTGGTAAAGTCGCATGCTAAAGGCAAAATGGATGCCAGACATAAAACAGACCGAGGCAAAACCATGCGGACCCAAATTATCCTTTGTCTGACACTCGGACTGGCAGCCTGTTCTTCGTCTACGCCAAATTCCAACGCCGGTGTAGGTTTAGACGATTACAACAACCACATAGGTGAGCAGGGAGTTTCACCTTCTCGCCATCCGGACGGGCAGGCTCTTACAGGATTCTCGCCAGATATCGCAACCGCAGCGATCGACCGAGCTACGGGTGCGCAAGATCCAAACCAGCCCGCTTATCAACAGGCTTTGGGGAGCGAGACTCTCGATTCTAACAGTCAAGACAACAACGCGCCTTCAACTATTCAGACCCAATCGGATGAGGAAGTATACGGCAATACTGGCATCTCAGACGAACAAAATTTCGATGCTGTGGCGCGCCGTGAAACAATCGAAAGCGACAAACAGCGGATCAAGCGGAACCGTGAACAATATCAGGTGATCCAGCCTACGGCTATTCCAAAGCGCAAGACCACGAAGGCAAATATCGTCGAATATGCGCTGACTACCATGCATAATCCAGGTACGCAGATGTATACGCGATTTGCCCTACGGTTGAGAGACCCGCTGGTTGCTTGTGCCCGTTATAGTTCGCCCGATTTGGCACAGCAGGCTTTTCTTGAGGCAGGTGGCCCAAAGCGTGACCGCAAGGGCTTAGACCCCGATGGCGACGGATTCGCTTGCAATTGGGATCCGCGTCCGTTCCGATTGAAGTGAACGAATTTATTTCACTAACCTGTTTAGTGTGTTGAAAAATCTGGCGGTTTGGCCCGAGAAGGGCCTAGTATTTAACTCCGTTTTTCTTTCGCGTTGACGTGTTAGGCTAGGAAAACATAAACTGCTTCTCGTGCGGATGACTGGATGACTGCGGGGTGTAAACCTCGAGGAAAGTCCGGACTCCATGAAGCAAGGGTGCCGGGTAACGCCCGGCGAGGGTAACCTCAGGGAAAGCGCCACAGAGAAGAGACTACCCCGCGTGCGGGGAAAAGGTGAAACGGTGGGGTAAGAGCCCACCGCGGACTTGGTGACAAGTACGGCATGGCAAGCCCCACCCGGAGCAATGCCTAATAGGAGCCTCGCGCGGAAAGTTCTGTATCATGCAGATATCTCCGCAGGACCGCTTCAGCCCAGAGGCTCGGGTTGGCAGCTTGACCGTCGTGGCAACACGAATGGCAGAGGAATGGTCATCTAAGGGGAAGGGTCGCAAGATCCAAACCTCGGACAAAATCCGGCTTACAGGTCATCCGCACAATTTATTGGTCTGTTACACACAGGAATGCCGCCCCTCGTCGCAAGCGGTTTGTCCTACCTAGGGGATAGATGGCTTGCAGCGTAAGCTACTCAATTAGATCGACCGCGGGACGGTTTGGCTGTTGACTCTGCTTGCCGCGTAAGTAGAAGGCAGGATTTAAGAGATTTAGCGGGGGTCGATGTGTTTCCCCGATAAGGGGATACGACTATGGCTAAACCGGCGACGATCAAGATCCGTCTAAATTCGACGGCGGGTACTGGACATTTCTACGTAACGAAAAAGAATGCCCGCACCATGACTGAGAAGATGACGGTTAAGAAATATGACCCTGTCAAGCGTCAGCATGTCGAATACAAAGAAGGTAAGATCAAGTAAGATCTGTTTTTTGGTTTATGTTACAAGGCCGCCCTTTGGGCGGTCTTTTGTATTTTTGCCGTTGAGCAAGGCGGGTTTTAGGTGCGGGATAAAA
>JADZAO010000086.1 GCA_020852535.1 Paracoccaceae bacterium
GAGATACCCAGACCAACCGCCAGCCAGTTATAACTAAACAGGATGAACGCCGCTGCAACCACCTGGACAAACATCCAGACCCCCGCCTGCCGCACCGTCACCTGACTCGAAGGAATGGGGCGACTTTTTGTCCGCGCCACAGCGGCATCAAAATCACGGTCTATAATGTCGTTCCATGTGCAGCCCGCGCCCCGCATCAAAAATGCCCCCAGCGCGGTCGACATAACCAGCCAGCCATCCCAAGCCGTAAACCCGCCAGTCTGCGCCGCCGCCAGCGCCACAGCCCACCAGCAAGGCAACTGCAAAAGCCACGTTCCAATTGGCCTGTCTGCCCTGCTCAACCGCAAATAGCCCTGGGCCCACAGTGGCGCATAAACATCCACCCAGTTGCCGCACGGCGCATCGGCCACCACTTTGACCTCTGGCATTTCGTTGGGTCTGACCATAACTTACAGTTCATGTCCGATGCAAAAATTCGTCTCTATGTAGAACACCCGCTAGCACAGGGGCAAGCCGTGCCCCTGAATGCCAATCAAACGCATTACCTGTTTTCCGTCATGCGCCTGACGCAAGACGACAGTGTCCTTTTGTTCAACGGATACGATGGCGAATGGCGAGCCACGGTCAAACAGTCAAGCAAGCGTAGCGGAATCCTCATCTGCGCCGAGCAAACGCGCCCATTGCAACTCCCACCCGACCTCTGGCTCCTCTTCGCACCAATCAAAAGAATACGAACCAATTTCATCATCGAGAAAGCCACCGAACTCGGCGTATCTCACATCATCCCCGTCCAGACGCGTTACACCAACTCCGACCGCGTCCGTCAGGACAGGTTGCAAGCACACGCGGTCGAAGCCTCCGAACAATGTGGTGGCACCTACGTGCCAAAAGTGTCAGACCTCCAGCAACTCGACCAATTACTCGCAACATGGCAAGCCAACCGCCGCATCCTATGGTGCGACGAAACCCTGACCAATACCCGCACCAGGCTTGACACCAAAGACCAAACTCCTTGGGCTATTCTGATTGGCCCCGAAGGCGGCTTCTCGGCGGACGAGGCAAAACGCCTCCGAGCCACACCGCAGATCACTCCCATCAGCCTCGGCCCTCGCATTCTGCGCGCCGATACCGCAGCCGTTGCTGCGCTAACACTCTGGCAATCGACTTTGGGCGACTGGTAATAATCTACCCCAAAACCACAACCACTGTGTACCGTCGGCGTAAGGTAGTCACAGCGAGAACTTTCGTCTTTAGCGGCCTCTCACAGATCATCTGACGCCGCGCTAACCACCCTTGACTTCGCCCTTAGGGCAAAGCACGTCATGGGTCCCGTATTAAACTTACCGGAGCGTCTCTCATGTCGATACCCCAATCCGGTGACGGAACAATAGAACACTTCGAAAAACTCGCCGAGATGTTGGAGCAGGGCAGCAAATCCAAATCCGATTGGCGCATCGGGACCGAACATGAAAAATTTGGTTGGATCACCGCTACCCGCCAACCCCTACCCTATGATGGCCCTGCATCAATCAACACGCTCTTTCGCGAACTCACCTCTCGCTACGGCTGGACTCCAGTGCACGAAGACGAAAACACCATTGGCCTCACCCGCAACGGAGCCAACATCAGCCTCGAACCGGGCGGACAATTCGAACTATCTGGTGCCCCCATGGAAACCGTCCACGAAACCGCGGCCGAACTGCAAAATCATCTGAGCGAAGTTGCCAGCATCGCAACCCCCCTCGGAATCAAATTCATGGGTATTGGTACGGCCCCCGAATGGCGGCATGAAGACATGCCCGTCATGCCTAAGGGACGCTACCGCTTGATGACCGATTACATGGGCCGTGTCGGCACCCACGGCACTCAAATGATGTACCGCACATCGACCGTACAAGTTAATCTCGACTACTCTTCCGAAGCAGACATGGTTAAAAAACTGCGCGTCTCGCTAGCCCTACAGCCGGTAGCGACCGCCCTCTTTGCCTCCTCACCCTTCTTCGACGGCAAACCCAACGGACACAAATCATGGCGCTCACGCATCTGGCGCGGCTTGGATAACAGCCGAACCGGCATGCTCCCCTTCGCCTTCGACCAAGGCTTCGGCTTCCAGCAATATGTCGACTGGATTCTCGATGTACCAATGTATTTTGTCTACCGTGACGGTAAATACATCAACGCCCTAGGCCAGTCTTTCCGCGCCTTCCTGCGCGGCGAACTCCCCGCCATGCCAGGAGAAAAGCCGACCCTGTCCGACTGGGCCAACCATATAACGACCGTCTTTCCCGAAGTCCGTATCAAAAAATACATCGAAATGCGCGGTGCCGATTGCGGCGACCAAGCCCATATCGTGGCCCTCCCTGCCTTTTGGGTCGGAATCATATATGACCAGACTACGCTGGATGCAGCATGGGACCTCGTCAAAGACTTCGACGCCGAAACCCGCGAGGCGCTCCGCGTGGCAGCCTCCGTTCAGGGCCTAGAAGCCGAAGTGAATGGCATCAAGATGATCAACCTCGCACGCGCCGCCGTGGACCTGTCACAGGCCGGTCTCACCGCCCGCGGCAAAGGCGAAGAGATATATCTCGCTCCCCTCGTCGAAGCCATCAAGACCGGGAAAACACAAGCTGACCGCTGGCTCGACCTTTACAACGGCCCATGGAATCAAAGCCTCGCACGCCTTTACGAAGCCTCTAGCCTCTAAAGCTTTCTCTGAGGCAGGGGCAACGCATTGCACCAGCCGGTTTTTGCCTCAAAAATCGGTACAAAATCTGCACTGAACTTCGAACTGCCAAAAAAAAGGCCCGCAGATCACTCTGCGGGCCACTTGAAGAATATCACCAAACATCAGCGCATCTTAGCATCCACCTGCGCGATAGCTGCATCAATGGAAGCTACGGCGGCCTCGGCAGTCATCTGCTTGGCCAAAACATCGCCTGCAGCTGCCACGGCGACCGAAATCGCCTTATCCTTAACCGCAGAGATGGCAGACTGCTCAGCCGATAAAATTTGTTCTTCCGCCGCAGAAACCCGCCGTGCAATCGCCACCTGAAGATCGGCCTTGATCTGCGCCGCAGCCGCCATCGCTTCTTCCTTAGCCGAATCCACGATGCGCTTCGACTGCTCGGTCACATCCTTTTGCTTGCGCTCGTAGGATGCCAACAGTGCTTTTGCCTCTTCACGAAGCGCACGCGCTTCGTCGAGTTCGGCCTTAATCTGCATCGCGCGCGTATCCAAAAGATTGGCAATCTTTAAGGGAACCTTTGCGTAAAGCAGAATAGCAACAAAGACGAGAAAGGACAACAACACCACAAAATTAGTGTTGTGCAACGAGAAAAACCGACCACCAGATGCGAAAACTGGCGACGTCATCAACGTCATTAAAACAATGAGTTTCTTCATCGCCTTATCCTTTCAGACGGGCAGAAACCGCCGCATTCACACTTGCAGCGTCAGCCTTACCACCCAATGCCGAGACCAACTCCTTGGCGGTATTCTTGGCGACTGCGGTAACAGCCTCCAAAGCACCAGCGCGGATCTCATTGATACGTTTTTCAGACTCAACCACCTTGGCCGCGATTTTGGCATCCGCCTTAGCGGTCGCCTTGTCGAGGTCCTTTTGGATATCGGCGCGTGCCTGACCCACGATCTTCGCGGCCTCGACCCGCGCACGAGCCAAAGCGTCGTTATAGGCGGCTTCCGCCAGCACAGCCTTTTGCTTAAGCTTTTCCGCTGTCTCGAGATCGTTTGTAATCACGCCCTTACGCTCGGCAAGAACGCCCCCGATGCGTGGAAGCGATATCCGCGTCATGACAAAATAGATCACAACAAGCGTAACCGCGAGCCAGAAAATCTGGTTTGGAAAGGTTGAGAAGTCTAGCTGAGGCATACCCGCCGAACCCGCTCCATGTGCGGCGCCGGCTGCTTCTTCCACCGTTGTTTCGGTCACCATGTCATCCTCCGTCGGCCCCTACAACTTGGAAGGGGAGCATGGGAAAAACCCGCGCACCCCTCTTGTCAGGATGCGTCGGAAATCAGACTGCAAACATGAGCAGCAGAGCGACGAGGAACGAAAAGATCCCTAGAGCTTCTGCAAAGGCAAGACCGATGAACAGCGTAGCCGTTTGCGAACCGGCAGCCGACGGGTTGCGCAGGGCACCCGCGAGAAAGTTTCCGGCAACGGCGCCAACGCCGATAGCGGCTGCGCCCGAACCGATGGCGGCCAGACCGGCGCCGATGAATTTGCCCATAGCGGCTGCAGCGACGAGTTCCATAAGTATCTCCTTGACGATGGATGTTCGTGTTGTTGTTAGAACTGAAAAGCGTTGACCCTTAGTGGGCCGGATGCAGAGCATCCTTAAGATAAACACAAGTCAGGATGGTAAAGACGTAAGCTTGAATGAAAGCGACAAGCACTTCCAAACCATAAATCGCCGTGATCGCCAACACTGAAACAGGCGTGACCACGATGCCAATCCCCGAAATCAAGATCATCGGTGCGAAGGCGGCAAATACTTTGATCACAGCGTGACCGGCCATGATGTTGCCCGCAAGACGGATCGAATGGCTGACCGGACGAACAAAGTAGGAAATCAATTCGATCACCGCGATGATCGGACGCAGCACCAAAGGAGCGTCCTTCATCCAAAACAGACCGAGAAAATGCGCGCCGTTCAGCACAAAGCCCAGCACAGTGACGCAAATAAACACGCCAAAGCCCAAGATCGCTGTCACTGCGATATGCGAGGTCGGAGTGAACGAACCGGGGATCAAACCTAGAAAATTTGAGAAAAGAATGAACAGGAAGACGGTAAAAATATAGGGAAAATACTTCACGCCCTCACAGCCCGCCACATCCTCAACCATCTTATAGATGAATCCATCAGCAAGCTCGGCCACCGATTGAACACGGGTCGGGATTACCGAACGGCCACGGGTACCAAAAACAAAAAGGCCAACAATGCAAAACACGGCCAGCGCCATCCACAACGTCACATTCGTGGGCGTGTACCACTGGATCGGATTCTCCCCGAACAACGAATAAATCTTAAACTGGTCGAGCGGATGAAACACCAGTCCGCCTTCACTTTGTGCTTCCGCTGCCACGGTCAGTCTTCCTCTTTCTTGGCAGCCGTCGCCGCCGTCTGTTCCCGCACTTCTTGAGCCGATCGCAACATGGTTTTTACCCCCGCCGCCAATCCCGCCACCATAAAGAGCACCAAAAACACAGGTGTGGTCCCCAAAAGAGTATCCATCCCATATCCGATGCCAAAGCCAATCACAAAACCGGCCACAAGCTCTATGACCATCCGCCACGCCAATTGCGCCTGCGAATAGTCTTGTTTCTGGGAGCCCCTACGCGGCTCTTCGGCCACCTTCTTAGCCGCAGCTATCCGTTTTGCAAGCGCATCAAGACACTCTTGATCAGGTTCTTCCGCCACGGCGCACTCTCCAGATCCATCACACCCTAGTTACGAAGCGCACCCCAGCAAGTCAAGCCGCGAATCCCGCCCTGAAAAACAAGACAAATATCTGATTTCATGTAGCTTAAAGAAAGCCACCACACACCTGCGCGGCGGTATTTTCCGCGTTTTTCTCAAAAGCGCATATTCAACCATTCAGTTGACGATCCCGCACTCCCCCGCCAATATCCGGCCCATGCCCACCAATCTCGACACCGTCTTCGCCGCCCTCGCTGATCCGACACGCCGGTCTATTTTGACCATGCTGCTCGAAGACGACATGACCGTAACCGACGTGGCCGAACCTTTCCACATGTCCCTCGCCGCCATCTCAAAACACCTCACAGTGTTGGTCGAAGCAAGACTGATCACACAGGAAAAACGCGGTCGCGTAAAATGGTGTAAACTAGAACCCGACGCGCTACAAACAGCCTCAGTCTGGATGCAAAGTCTCGGCCAATTCGATCCGCTGGACCTTGATGCCTTCGAACGTTTTTTGGAAACCGAACTTGAAGCCGAGAAGAGGATCAGCCCACCGAAAGATATTTGAAAAAGGAAAGAAAAAAAGGTGCAACCAGATTTCCCCGCGCCGTAACCGCACTACCCGTGCGGCTCCAAATTTAGAACGGGCCCAGTCACGAAGGCTGCCTCAAACTCCACACGCGCCAAACGAAAAAGGGCGCACCCAACGGTACGCCCTTCCCGTATCGCAACTATCTTAATCAGAAACCCAGACCGGCGTATTTGTTCTTAAACTTCGATACGCGTCCGCCTGTATCCATCAACTTGGCCGACTGACCAGTCCAAGCGGGATGTGCCAGCGGGTCAATGTCGAGCGCCATCTGGTCGCCCTCTTTGCCCCAAGTCGATTTAGTCTGAAATGTGGTGCCATCGGTCATCTTGATGGTGATGACGTGGTATTCGGGGTGAATTCCATTTTTCATCTGCCAGATCTCACTCATCTTTTTCTTTGTAGTTCGTGACTTCGGCGATACGAGCCGATTTACCACGACGGGTTCGGAGGTAGTAGAGCTTGGCGCGACGCACACGGCCACGACGCACAACCTCAATCGAATCAATATTGGTCGAGTACAATGGGAACACACGCTCGACACCTTCGCCAAACGAAATCTTACGAACCGTGAACGAAGCTGAGATAGACATGCCGCCCTTGCGACCAATAACAACACCTTCGTAGTTCTGCACGCGCGAACGCGAGCCTTCGGTCACTTTGTAACCGACACGCACGGTGTCCCCGGCCTTAAAATCAGGAATATTCTTGCCGATGGCAGCAATCTGCTCGGCTTCGATCTGCGCAATGAGATTCATGCACAATCCTTTCCATGTTCACGGTTTGCCCGCGAATGTGATGCCGCCCCAGAGCTCCCGGTCCTTGATCGGGTCCGCAAACGCGCCCGCCTGAGAATAAGGCCTGCTTCTTTGGTAAACCGCCCCCTTGTCCGTGATCCTGCCAAAGGCCGCAGATGACAAAGGAATCGGGTCTGGATGACAAAGCCACCCCAGACCGCGAGCGTATAGGCGCGATTGAAGATTGGGTCAAGTTGCACCATGTATAATCACGAAACCAGCGGCTCCGTTAACAAAATCACCATTACAAATATCGAACCTAGCCAATTAACCACAGCCGACTTCCTGTTTCTTTATCCTATCAAACTGCAGGATCACGGCGTTTCCCCAAGAGATCGGGCCGCCGCTGCCGCGTCAACCGCTCGGCTTCCGCTCGTCGCCATTTAGCGATCTCGCCATGGTTGCCAGACCTCAGTACAGACGGAATCTCACGCCCTTCCCACTCAGCGGGGCGAGTATATTGCGGATGTTCCAGCAACCCGCCTGAAAAGCTTTCTTCCTCTGTCGAAGCATAATTACCCAGCACTCCCGGTATCAGCCGCACGGTGGCGTCAATCATCGCCTGCGCGGCAATCTCTCCCCCCGTCAACACAAAATCACCAAGGCTCACTTCCTGAATGTCCCAATGGTCCAGCACCCGCTGGTCCACCCCTTCAAAGCGCCCGCACAGCAAGATAATCCCCTCGGCAGCCGCCCATTCTTGCGCCATGGCCTGATCAAACGGTCGCCCACGCGGCGAAAGATAAACAATAGGACAGCGTTTGCGATCCTTGGGCTTGTCAACAACCGCTTGCCGCAAAGCGGCATCCACCACATCGGCACGCAGCACCATGCCCGCGCCACCTCCTGCCGGAGTGTCATCTACATTCCGGTGCTTGCCGATGCCAAAAGGACGCAAATCGATGGTATTCAACACCCAAAGCCCCATATCCAGCGCTTTGCCCGTCAACGAAAAGCCAAGCGTGCCCGGAAAGGCATCAGGAAACAATGTGATGATCTTAGCTCGCCATGCACCCTTAACGAACAATGGTTCTTCCATTAGATCACACGGCACAGCACGGGCCGAAACCGAAATCCGACCATGCGACCGCAACGGCCCCTTCGGCAGCCCGTCTGTCATTCCAGACCTTCAGGAATATCAGCCACGATCTTACCAGCCTTCACATCAACAGTCGGCACTGTGACCCGCGTAAACGGCAGCAACAATGCCGCCTTCATCCCCGGCTTCATCACCTCAAGCAAATCGCCGGCCCCATGGTTATGCACCGCCTGAACCGTACCGATCACAACACCACCGGGATCCTGCACAACCAGCCCAATCAAATCGGCATGATAAAATTCATCATCCGGTAGCAGTGGCAGCCGATCACGATCAACATAAAGGCTCGTTCCCTTCAGCGCATCCGCCTGTTCCTTGGTCGCCACACCCGAAAGCCTTGCGCCCAATCCCCCCGACACAGAAGCGCGAGTAAGCTTAAGCGTAAAAGACCGCGAACCGTCCTCGGTCCAGAGCGGCCCATAAGAAGCGACGTCCTCGGGCTGGGTGCAAAAGCTCTTCAGCCGCACCTCGCCCGAAACGCCGAAAGACCCGGCGATAGCACCAACACAAACGCGGTCAAGTGTCATGGAGCCACCTCTGTCAGGTGACAACGGAAGGGAATTCCCCGCCGTCCGATCACTCTTCGGCCGGGGCGTCCGCACTGGCAGCCTTCTTGGGCTCTTCTTCTGGAGCTGCGGCTGATGCAACCGGAGCGGCCGCACGGGCGGCCTTCTTGGCAACACGCTCAGTCATCATCTTACCAGGAACAGCAGCTTTTGGGTTCGAGCGGAGCTTCTTTTCCAACACGCCAGCAGCTTCCAGCATGCGCGACACACGATCAGTCGGCTGTGCACCCTGACCCAGCCAATGCTTGATACGCTCAAGGTCCATCTTGATGCGATTTTCGTCATCCTTGGCGAGCAACGGATTATAAGTGCCCAGCTTCTCGAGAAAGCGACCATCACGGGGCATACGGCTATCGGAAGCGACAATCGAATAGAACGGACGCTTCTTCGAGCCACCACGTGCCAAACGGATTTTCATTGCCATTATTTCAGTCTCCTTGGTTTTTCATAAACTACACAGTTTCTGGGCAGCGTTGGGTTATGCTGTAAGGTTCTCGGCCTTCGCGCAACTTCTGATCATTTCTGTAACTTCTCGTGGTGCCTAATAACTTCACCAATGATAAAATTCAGAAATTTCTTAGCAAATATGGAGTCAAGATCAGCTTCCGACGCCAGCCGCTCCAGCCGTGCGATCTGGCATTCTTCCCGCGCGGGATCAGACGGCGGTAACCCATGCTGGGTCTTCAACTTGCCCACCTCCTGCGTGCGCTTGAAACGCTCAGCTAGAGTATAGACAAGGATAGCATCCAACCGGTCAATGCTGTCACGATGATCCTTCAGCACCTCAGCGGCGAGAATGGTGGCGTCTTTCATGCGGTCCTCCGGGCGGAATAGTGGCACCAGACCTGCGATTTGTCATAACATCCAGTAACGGGTCCAGCCTCCGTCCTTGTGACCAGACGCAGTATCCGCAACAACGACACAGCCCTAGCAACACACCCCACCTGTGCGACATAACCTGCCATCAACGCGTGATCCCAAAAAGAGGTCATTTCTTCTTCATCAACCCCGAAAGGCTTGAGGGCAAAGAAAGCCCCTGACGCTGCATACCGGGGAAACCGCCCCCCTGCCCAATACTCTGCTTCATACCACGCGCGACCTCTTCCAACTGCTCGGGCGACATCTTCGACGGATCAGACAAGCCGCCCTTGCCTAGCATTTGGCGCATAGCTTGCTTCATCATGCCGCCCTTGCCCATCTTCTTCATCATGTCAGCCATCTGCTTGTGCTGCTTAAGTAAGCGGTTCAAGTCCGACACATCCATTCCAGCCCCTGCCGCGATCCGCTTCTTGCGGGATGCCTGCAACAAATCCGGATTAGCGCGCTCTTTCTTAGTCATCGATTGTATCAGTGCGATCTGGCGCTTGAACATCTTGTCATCAATGCCCGCCTGAGCAACAGCAGCCTGCATCTTGCCCATACCCGGCAGCATGCCCATCAGGCCCTGCATCCCACCCATCTTGATCATCTGTTCAAGCTGCATCCGCAGGTCATTCATGTTGAACAACCCCTTCTGGAAGCGCTTCATAATCCGTTCGGCTTGCTCGGCCTCAAAGGTCTCTTGCGCCTTCTCGACCAAAGCGACGATATCGCCCATACCAAGGATACGCCCCGCGACACGCTCAGCATCGAAGGTTTCTAGCGCGTCCATCTTCTCGCCCAAACCAACGAATCGGATCGGCTTACCGGTCACGGCCCGCATCGACAGCGCCGCGCCACCGCGACCGTCACCATCCATTCGAGTCAGCACAACACCCGAAATACCAACCTTACCGTCGAACTCGGCAGCCACGTTCACCGCGTCCTGACCGGTTAAACCATCCACAACCAGCAGCGTCTCGCGCGGAACGGCAATGTCGCGTACGGCTTGAACCTCGTCCATCAGAACTTCGTCGATGTGCAAACGGCCCGCAGTATCAAGAAACAACAAATCATAGCCACCAAGGGTAGCCTGCATCTTGGCCCGCTTGGCGATCTGCACCGCACTCTCGCCCTTAACAATAGGAAGCGAGTCAACCCCGATCTGCGCACCAAGGATCGCCAACTGCTCCATAGCCGCCGGACGGTTGGTATCGAGCGAA
>JADZAO010000087.1 GCA_020852535.1 Paracoccaceae bacterium
TGCTGACGTTCGCGCATCAATTTTTGTGCCTTGGCTGGATCGTTCCACAGGTCAGGAGCCTCAATCATAGCGTCAAATTCTTCCAGACGATGGCTAGCAGTTTCCCAATCTAGCCGTCGCGCCAGCAGATTCAGCGACTTCTTAATCGCTTCAATGTTGTTCTGCGTTTCGGCGCGCATGGTGGATTTGTCCTGTTTTCCGCTGTTGCGGCGGGTGATAGCGCCAAGGACGCGAACGGGCAAGGCCCGCACTATACTCAAGCGTTGCCAGCCGCAATACGGATTAAAATCAAACGCAGAAGGCACAACAACCCCTGCCCCGTCAAAAATTTTAGCAGCAAAAGTAAAGTCATCTGCATACAAGTCGAGATAAATATAAAAAACAATGTCCTGCCGCGAAATCTTAATAAAATAAGCTTTCGACAGACCTTCCGATATCAAACAGCGGTTTTCAGTATAGCTTGCACAGTTTGCTTCCAACTCGTCGATACAGTCAAGCGCAGCCAAGAACGTGACTCATTTAGCGTAAAGCGGCCCGAAGAACATCAATCACGATGAAGGGATCGACCTGACCCCGCCTTGAAATCTTCATCCTGCTCCCCTTAAGGTATGACTTAGCTGTCTCGGATACACAGGGAAAAGATAAAGTCTTTCCGTCACGAGCAGGATATCGAGGTCATTTATGCGCGTTTATCTTTTCACCCTCATCTCGAGTGCCCTACTCTCGGTCGCTAGCGCCGGACAAACACAAGAAACAATGAACGATGCCGAACGCGAGGCCTTCCGCGCCGAGGTTCGCGCATATCTTCTGGAAAACCCCGAAATCCTAATGGAAGCAATGAATGTTCTGCAATCGCGTGAGCAAGCAGCCGCAGTCAAAAATGAGAACATTATCGTGGTGGAGAACCACAACGCGATCTTCAACGATGGCGTAAGCTGGGTTGGGGGCAATCCAGATGGCGATATCACTTTGGTCGAATTTCTCGACTACCGCTGCGGCTATTGCCGAAAGGCGTGGCAAGAGGTGAACGAACTAGTAAAATCGGACGGTAACATCCGGATTATAATGAAGGAATTTCCGATCCTTGGCGAGCAGTCGGTAATTTCATCGCGTTTCGCCATCGCTGTTTTGCAACTGCATGGGTCAGATGCCTATATCAAAGCACATGATGCACTAATCTCGCTGCGCGCAGATGCAACACCCAAAACGTTGGAACGACTAGCGGGTGATCTAGGCCATAACTGGACAAAGCTTCAAACCCGCATGGATGCACCAGAAGTAACCGTTGTAATCGAAGCCAACCGTGCACTAGCACAAAAACTCAATATTTCGGGCACGCCTACCTTCGTGGTCGATAACACGATGGTACAAGGATATGTACCACTAGATAACATGCGCAAAATAATTGCAGACGAACGTGCGAAAAAAGAAAGGTAAACAAAGAATTTTTCTTAGTAATTTCTCGCACTAACGGCAGATTACTGCGCGGCTTCAGCAGAAGCCAATTTTGTCGCTTCAATCTCGGCGGCTTTTTTTTCCACCAATTCGACTATATGATCCACCATAGCCTCATTCCCAAGCTTGTGACTTTGCTTGCCTGCAAAATAGACCATACCCGATCCCGCCCCACCGCCGGTAAAACCAATGTCGGTCATCAACGCTTCACCCGGTCCGTTCACGACGCAGCCGATGATCGACAAGCTCATGCTTGTCATTATATGAGCCAGACGACCCTCGAGCTCCGAAACGGTCTTGATCACGTCAAAACCCTGCCGCGCACAAGAAGGACAGGAGATGATGGTCACGCCGCGATGACGCAGGCCAAGGGATTTAAGTATCTCATAGCCAATCTTGACCTCTTCCACCGGATCGGCAGAAAGCGAGACGCGGATCGTATCTCCAATGCCCATCCACAAAAGATTACCAAGACCAATAGCCGATTTGACTGTGCCCGACGTCAGCCCTCCCGCCTCGGTTATACCAAGGTGAATGGGCGCGTCAGTGACCTCTGTAAGCTGCTGGTAAGCGGCAGCTGAAAGAAATACGTCGGACGCCTTAACGCTGATCTTGAACTCATGAAAGTCGTTATCTTGCAAAAGCTTAATATGGTTCAGACCGGATTCGACCATCGCCTCGGGGCACGGTTCGCCATATTTGTCGAGTAAATGCTTTTCGAGACTCCCTGCGTTAACACCAATACGGATAGAACAACCATAGTCCTTGGATGCCCGTACCACTTCCGCCACACGTTTGGCATCACCGATATTACCAGGATTAATGCGCAAGCAGGCAGCACCAGCCTCAGCGGCTTCAATGGCGCGTTTGTAGTGAAAATGGATGTCAGCCACGATAGGTACGGGACTTTCAGCGACAATCTCGCGCAAGGCACGGGTCGATTCTTGGTCAGGCGTCGAAATACGGACGATATCAGCACCTGCAGCAGCGCAGCGTTGTACCTGTTCAATAGTGGCCGAGACATCGGTAGTCAGCGTGTTTGTCATCGTCTGAACCGAGATAGGCGCATCGCCACCTACCAATACCTTCCCCACGCTAATCTGACGCGAAGCACGGCGGTAGATGTTGCGCCACGGACGAACGGTGTTCAACGACATGGACTACCCCTTTCTAGCAATATTTGATGCCTTGCCTCTAGATAAAGAGTGCTAACAAGAACGACAACAAACCAAAGGGCTGGTTAGTTGGCCGGAAGTGCCGTTTCTGGCGCAACTTCGGCGACATTGACAAATTTCGCCAAATCGGCATCGGCAGCAATATCTGCCTCTGCATAAGTTTGGATTAGGCTGTCCGCCGAAAGCGCGAGATTCTTAACAACAAATACATCGGTCGCAGCGGGACCATAGGTCTTACCGTTGACCACAAAATAGATTGCCCCCGAATTTCCGGCGCGCAAAAACGGTGCTGCCTCAAGCCGCGGGACCAAATAGCGTTCACCAGCGTCGAGAATCTTTTCGAACAAAACAGTTCCATCTGCCGATTGCACCCGCACCCATGACGGACGCACGGCAAAGATTTCCAGCGATGGTGCTGCTTCGGCTAAGACCTGAACCGAGGTGTCCGTCACCTGATCGAGCGCCTGATTAACGGGAGATGCGAGCATGTCAAACGATTGTACTTGGCCCATCGTGCCGGTTTCACGTGGGTCAATCGAAGCGATTGGGCCATCGCGCAAAGTCAGCACCGGCACATCCAGCGCCTCGGGTCTGTAAAGACGATTGAGCGACAGATATTCCGCAGCTCCCGTCTGTTCGCCGTTAGAAGGAGCGTCGATGCCATTTTCGGCCACAATATGCTTCAAGGGCTTTACGCTCAATAGAGGGTCAATTTCTGCAACCATGGAGGGGGTCTGATCAAAGGGAGCTAGCTGCACGCGCTGCACTTCCTGCAATACAGACCAACCTCCATAGCCGATGGCACCAATCAGCACTGCTAGTATCATCACCGACCCAATCGCACTCAGTTCAGTCCGCAAAAAAACGTTTTCAGAACGAGGAATGAAGATCGCGTTCGGATTGGCCAGCGGGTCGCCATAGTCAACGACCGCACGCTTCATCGTCATTGTGGATGAAGAAGCTGCGCTCATCCCATGAGCCACGTTAAAATTCGCTTCGGTGCAAAATTTCTGAAAGGCCCAGTCTGGATCCATGCCGAGATAGCGCGCATAGGACCGCACATAGCCAGCAACAAAACCCTGGGTTTCGAATGCCGATACATCTGCGCTCTCGATTGCGGCAATATAGGTCGCTTTGATCTTCAATTCGCGCTGCACGTCAAGTAAGGACTTAGCGATGGTCGCACGCTTGTCACGCATTAAGTCGCCAAGACGCAGATCAAAGCCCTCAAACTTATAGACCCCAGTCGTCGAAGGTTTTGGCCTCCGTCCGATCATGCTCCAGCCCCTTCACAGCCCCAGTTTATCCTAATCAACTTTATCATCGAATCTTGTAGTGTCCGTATTGATCACAAGCTCACAAAGGACAAGCGTTTTTGTACCTACACGAAGGGTCAAGCTGAAACTTCCGTACGATTTAGAGCACAGTGACCCCAAAGTGCATCCATAGCGGTCACAAGCCGTTCTATTTGTTTAAAATCATGAACAGGAGAAGGCGTAAAACGCAATCTTTCTGTGCCGCGAGGTACAGTCGGGAAGTTAATAGGCTGAACATAAATTCCAAATCGCTCAAGCAACATATCAGAGAGCATCTTGCAATGTACCGGATCACCTACATGCACAGGAACAATATGGCTTCCGTGATCAACAATCGGTAGTCCCAGACCCTTAAGACGCATTTTAAGGATGCGGGTATGGAGTTGTTGAGCGTCACGCAGATGCTGCGCGGTTTTAAGAACCTTAACCGCAGCCGTAGCCCCTGCCGCGACAACCGGAGGCAGTGAAGTGGTGAATATAAACCCCGACGCATAGGAACGGATCGCATCGACCATATGAGCATCGGCGGTTATATAACCGCCAAAAACGCCGTAAGCCTTACCCAACGTGGCGTTGATAATGTTGATGCGGTGCATCTGCCCGTCGCGTTCGGCTACCCCTGCCCCACGTGGACCATACATGCCGACGGCATGCACTTCATCAAGATAGGTTAGCGCATTGAATTCCTCGGCCACATCACAGATGTCCTTGATTGGACCGAAATCTCCATCCATCGAATAGATCGATTCAAAGGCTATCAATTTCGGCGCGGCGGGATCATCTGCCGCAATCAATTCGCGCAAGTGAGCCACATCGTTGTGACGGAAAATACGCTTTGCGCCACCGCCACGGCGCATCCCTTCAATCATTGAGGCATGGTTGAGCGCATCAGAATAGATGATCAGGCCAGGAAAGATGATCGGCAAGGTGGAAAGCGTTGCATCGTTGGCAATATAAGCGCTGGAAAAGACCAGTGCCGCATTTTTTGCATGCAGATCGGCAAGCTCGGCTTCCAGACACTTGTGATAGACTGTCGTACCTGAAATGTTGCGCGTGCCGCCCGACCCTGCACCCGTAGCATCAAGCGCCTCATGCATCGCGGCCAAAACTTCGGGGTGCTGCCCCATGCCGAGATAATCGTTGCCACACCAGACAGTGATATCCTGCGTACTGCCATCCGGCTTGCGCCAAACAGCCTTGGGGAAGTGACCTTTAACCCGCTCAATATCAATGAATGTGCGATAGCGGCCTTCGTCATGCAGACGCTGCAGGCTGGCACCGAGTGCGGCTTCGTAGTCCATATGGTCTCCCGGTAAAGTCCGGCGGGGCAGACACCCCTGATAAAAGATCAATCCCCAGTATACAGGGCTATCAGGGATGCAACGTTGACTTAAGTCAAATCACCCCACTTGGAAACGGGGAACAAAAAACAAAAAAGCCGATTATCACAACCCTAAATCGTTGATCACCGCCGTGCAATCTTTGACAGCGAGAACTATCAATCGCGCTCACATCAGATATCAACGAGAAACTCGCAATGACATCGAAGGACTACTGCAGTGAACCTGCCTTTCAGCACGGCTAGACTAGACTATCCGATTACGAATTTCCTCCTCGCTTACTCTCCATCTTGTCGGATACTTGGCAAGTCTTTTAGCGCGATTTGACAGCTCTGGACAGAAACAGAGGTGCTGTTAGGGTCTAAATCGTATCACAAGAAAGAGACATGAGCCATGGCACAACGCACTAATTTAGATGCTGTCCTGAACCGAATCGATCAGGATTTTCCGCAAGCGCTGGAGCGCTTAATAGACCTGTTGCGCATCCCCTCGATCTCGACCGATCCGGCCTATCAACTCGATTGCGCCCGCGCTGCTGACTGGCTGGCCGAGGACTTGAAATCGTTAGGCTTTGAAGCCGCCTCGCGTCCGACTACGGGACATCCGATAGTAGTGGGCCACGGCGGAACGGGTGACAAGCACATCCTATTTTACGGCCATTACGACGTGCAACCCATTGATCCGCTTTCTCTTTGGGATCGAGACCCCTTCGACCCACAGGTACAGGACACACCCAAGGGTAAAGTCATTCGTGCGCGCGGGGCTTCAGACGACAAAGGCCAACTCATGACCTTTATCGAAGCCTGTCGTGCGTGGAAGACGGTACATGGCAACCTGCCCGGGAAGCTGACAATCTTTCTAGAGGGCGAGGAGGAATCGGGTTCGCCCTCACTAATTCCATTCATGCGAAAGAATGCGGTCGAGCTGAAAGCAGACCTTGCGCTAATCTGTGACACGGGCCTATTTGAGAACACCGTACCCGCCATCACCACCATGCTGCGGGGATTGGCAAAATCAGAATTCACCCTGCGCGCCGCCAACCGTGACCTACATTCCGGCATGTATGGCGGGCTTGCCCTCAACCCACTTCATGTTTTGGCACGCATCCTTGCAGGCCTGCATGACAATCAAGGCCGCGTCACCGTGCCCGGTTTTTACGCAGATGTCGCCGAACTATCCGACGAATTGCGCCAACAATGGCAGGCCTTGGCCTTTGATCACACCAAATTTCTTGGCGATGTCGGGCTGTCAGTGCCCGCAGGAGAAAAAGACCGCACGTCGCTTGAGATGAACTGGTCGCGCCCAACTGCCGAAGTGAACGGGCTTTGGGGGGGCTATAACGGTGCGGGCTTCAAGACCGTTCTACCCTCCGAAGCAAATGCCAAGGTCAGCTTCCGATTGGTGTCGCAGCAGGATCCCACGAAGATCCTGAGGGCCTTCCGCACATGGGTAGAAGCCCAGCTACCCACCGATTGCGAAATCATATGGCACGATGCCATCGAAGGCAGCCCCGCATCGGTCATGTCAATCACAGATCCAGCTTTCGAGGCGGCACGAGCGGCATTAACTGAAGAATGGGGACGGCCTGCCGCTTTCATAGGTACAGGCGGATCTATCCCGATTGCAGGCTATTTCAAGACTTATCTCGGCATGGACACTATGCTGATTGGCTTTAGCCGAGACGATGACCAAATCCATTCCCCAAACGAGAAATACGATCTGGAATGTTTTCACAAAGGAATCCGTTCTTGGGTGCGCATACTAGAAAAGTTGGCATGATCCCGTGGTTCCAGACCGATGGACAAACAGAGCTGGCGCGCACTCTAAAACAGAGTATCATAGCCCTCTTCGATGTCACTTTTACGCCAAAAATTACTAGTTTTATTAAGAAAAAATAAAAGCCACTATCCAGGAACCCACAGTTAATAAGATGTAAAAAAGTTTGCGCACATAGACCGAGGCAAGCATTTCCACATCATACATGTCTCGCCACCATCGGCACGGCAAGTCAAGTCAAGTCAAGTCAAGTCAAGTCACGCGAGACATTAAGTACCCGATAACCTAAAGTCGACTAGAAGACGGAAAGCTCAACCCAATACCGAGGGTTCGAGAAGGACCGTATGTCGATCCGTTCGAAGATAGGTTTATACAACGACAACGGCGTTCTTTAACGGGTTTTCTAGCGTTTGACACGACATGACTTGAGGCCTGCGCTCTTCTCTGGCAGTCAGACATATATCGCAATACCTTGCTAAACAAAGAGAGGAACCGCCCTTGCGCCCAATCGCCGCTCCGACCCCGATGACGCGTTTCCGCCGCATGCGCCGGACCCCTGCCCTGCGCTCGCTGGTGCAGGAAACGGTGCTTTCTGTCAGTGATTTAATCTGGCCGGTTTTTGTGCGCGAAGGTGTTAATGTGCGCGAGCCCATCGCCTCAATGCCGGGGGTGGAAAGGTTAAGCGTTGATCAAGTGGTCAAGGCTGCGGAAGAAGCGGCAGGACTGGGGATCCCGGCGATTTGTCTTTTTCCTTATATTGACCCGGCGCTGAAAACCGAGGTTTGTGAGGAGGCTTGGAACCCCGACAACCTCGCCAACCGCGCCATCAAAGCCATCAAAGCCAGCGTGCCAGAGATTGCTGTAATGACTGATGTAGCCCTCGATCCATATAACGCCAGTGGGCATGACGGGCTGGTCTGCGATGGGGTAGTCTTGAATGACGAGACGGTTGAGGCACTGGTGCGGATGACGCTGGTACAGGCCGATTGTGGAGCCGATATCATCGGTCCTTCAGATATGATGGACGGTCGTATTGGTGCAATTCGATCGGCACTCGAGTCTGCGGGGCATAAGGATGTGGCGATCTTGTCCTATGCGGCAAAATACGTCAGTGCTTTTTATCGGCCATTTCGCGATGCGGTGGCAACATCTGGAGCATTAAAGGACGACAAGAAAACCTATCAGATGAACCCAGCCAATAGCGGCGAGGCACTACGATTGGTCGAGCGTGATCTACGCGAAGGAGCAGATATGGTGATGGTCAAGCCAGGAATGCCTTACCTAGATATCTGTTGGCGTGTGAAAGAGACATTTGGTGCACCAACCTACGCCTATCAGGTATCAGGCGAATATGCGATGATACAGAGCGCAGCGGAACGCGGCTGGATTGATGGCGAGAAGGCAATGATGGAAAGCTTGCTGGGCTTTAAACGAGCTGGCTGTGACGGGGTGTTGACCTATTTTGCCCCTGCTGCGGCCCGCAAGTTGCGGGAGAGCAGGATTTGGGGTTAATCGCTGCTTATTGACCGGCGGAAGGTAGATACTCGTGCGACTGGGCATAACAGCTTAAAAGGATTAGTCTAGACATCATGAGCAGAGCCAATAAGATCTCTGACAGAGATAAAAAAGGCGAAACAATGGATAACCTATCACGCAGGGCGCTTTTGAGCGGAACCGGGGCGGCGGTTTTTCTGACCGCAGCTTGCAATAACGGAGTGGGCTCGAAAAAGGCGGCGCAGATTGATGCGCGTGTCGATGCAACGCAAGAGTATCTGTTCGGACGCTATCCTGGGACCAGCGATCTTGCCGACCGTGCGGCGGGGGTGCTGTATATGCCGCTCGTGACTGAGGCTGGGTTACTTTATGGCGGAGCTTACGGGCGGGGTGCATTGCGCATTCATGGTGCAACAGTAGATTACTATTCAGCTACCAAGGCCAGTATCGGTCTGCAGATCGGTGCGCAGCAATATGCACATGTTCTGTTTTTCATGACAGACGAAGCCCTAGCGGACTTCCGGCGCGGGTCGGGCTGGGCGGCAAGCGGTGATCTTCGTTACGCCACACCAGAACAGGGTGCGAGCATAGGCAAAGAGACGACCGAAATCGATCAGGTCATTCCTTTTATCTTTGGTCAACAGGGTCTAATTGCGGGTGCCACGCTTGCGGGCGTGAAATACACTCGGATCATTCCATAAAGCCTAAATCTCGGCCACGTAGGGTTTTGCAACCAAAAGATCCTACATCACTTCACTCTCGTCAGTTTCTATGCCGTCGAAATCCTCTTCAAGCCGTGCCATACGCCCGCCCGATTTAACTGTAGTTACGACACTTAACGATTTCAGTTTGCGATGCAGAGCTGAGCGCTCCATACCCACAAAACTCGCCGTACGGCTGATATTACCGCCAAAGCGGTTGACCTGCGTCAGCAAGTATTCTCGCTCGAACACTTCCCGCGCCTCGCGCAGCCGCAGGGTTGCTAAGGCTCCGCCCAACACCAGACTGTTGCCGTCGCCGCTAAGTGCCTCCTGCACCGGCAGTTCACGCGCCTCAATCGGCCCTGCCCCCTCACCCAAAATCAGCACGCGCTCGATCACATTGCGCAGCTGTCGCACGTTTCCGGGCCAAGGCATAGTCTGGAGCATCGCCTCGGCCTCTTCAGACAGCTCACGCAATGGTAAACCTTGCGTGCGATGGAGTAGATCGATGAAATATCGCGTCAATTCCGAAATATCCTCGCGCCTCTCTTCAAGGCTGGGCACAGCAATCGGGACCACGTTTAACCGATCATAAAGTTCTTGCCGGAACCGACCCGCCGTGATTTCCAGCTGCAGATCACGTGTGGTGGAAGAAATTACACGCAAATCAACGCGCACCTTGTCGGTTCCGCCCACCCGCGTGAATTGTTGCTCGGTCAAGACACGTAAGATTTTGGACTGAGTGCCTAGCGGCATGTCAGCGACCTCGTCGAAGTAGACAACCCCGCCATGCCCCTGTTCAAGCAAACCCTTCTCGATTCCGCGATCCGCTGTTTCCCGTCCAAAAAGAACTTCTTCCATACGCTCGGGTTCGATGGTCGCCGACGCTACCGAAATAAAAGGGGCCGAAGCGCGGCTCGAATTGATGTGAATGAAGCGCGCAGCCATCTCCTTACCTGAACCGGCAGGTCCCGTCAGCATGACACGACCATTCGATTTGGTTACCTTCTCAAGACGCGCTTTTAATGTTTTGATGGCAGGACTAATGCCTAAAATTTCGCCGCTTGTAATATCCTTACGTCGCAATTCAAAATTTTCGCGGCGCAAGCGCGAGGTCTCCATCGCACGGCTCACCACTACCATTAGCTGATCGATATTGAAGGGTTTTTCGATGAAATCATAGGCCCCTTGCTTAATTGCCGCGACCGCTATCTCAATATTACCATGGCCGGAAATAATGACGACTGGCACATCGGGATTATCTCGCTTAACTGTTTTTAAGATGTCGATGCCATCCATCCGACTGTCCTTGAGCCAGATATCGAGGATTATCAGCGACGGAGGTTCGAGATTAATCTCGGCCATGCAATCGTCGGATGTACCCGCAAGACGGACTGGATAGTTCGCGTCCTTTAAAATGTCCGCAATCAGTTCACGAATGTCTTTTTCGTCATCGACGATCAGAATGCTGCTCATGATCCCCCCTTACTGGTGGTTCTGTTTTCTATCGTAGTAAGACCGTCGTTCAGGGTCTCTGCCGTTTGTTTTTTCAAACGCAGTTCGCGCATGGCACGAGGTAGTCGTATTTCAGCCATTGCCCCTACATGGTCGTTTCCATCAAAGACCGGCGCATCCAGCAAAGCCAACGTACCACCATGTTCCTCAATGATCTTTTTAACGATGGGAAGGCCCAATCCGGTGCCTTTTTCCCGCGTCGTAACATAGGGTTCAAACAAGCGCGCCCGGTCCGGTGGTAGGCCGGTACCATTGTCCATTATACGGATCACTACTTCATCGTCCCCGGCTTCAAATGAAACGTGGATTTCCGGAACAAAATCCTTAGAATTGAAACTTTCCTGATACTTTTCAATTGATTCTCCTGCGTTTTTAATCAAGTTCGTCAAAGCCTGAGAAATCATGGTCGCGTCGACCTCCAACATCACTGGCCCCTCTGCAAGTTCCTTGCGGAAGGTCGTGCTCGGTTGCCCACTTTCCTGCAAGATCATCGCATCCCGTATAAGAATAGCCATGTCTGTCTCGCGGCGGTCAGGCTCTGGCATGCGAGCAAATTTAAAGAACTCATCAACGATCCGTCGTAAGTCATTGGTTTGACGTACGATTACGTCTGTATATTGGTCAAGTTCTTCAGGTACTAAAACCTGTCCCCGGAATTTGCGCTTGATCCGCTCGGCTGATAGACCAATCGGCGTTAGAGGGTTCTTAATCTCATGCGCAATACGCCGCGCTACATCGCCCCATGCTGCCATCCTCTGGGCGCTTACCAGCTCAGTCACATCGTCAAAGGCCACCACATAGCCTTCGAGGCGTCCTTCCTCACTGCGCCTGACCGACATGCGTACTAATAAGTTTTCCAACTTACCCTTTCGCGTGATCCGCACCTCTTCCTGCGCCGCCGACAGATTTCCGTCGCGCAGCCGCTCGAATAACGCAGCAAATTCAGGAAGAGCAACCACCAGCGGAACTTCGGCCATTCCCTCTGAAATATCCAATAAACGCTCAGCAGCACGGTTAGCAAAATCGACGCGTCCCTCGCTGGTCAACCCGATTACGCCTGCCGTCACGTTGGACAGAACTGAGTCAAAAAGCCGCCGCCGCCGCTCCGTCTGGCTGTGGCTATCGATCAATGCATCACGCTGCCCCTTGAGTTGCTGAGTCATCTGATTGAAGAGGCGTCCCAGCGTGGCAATTTCGTCATCGCCCTCTTCCTCGATAACCTGCACATCCAGATCGCCTGCGCCCACCCGCTGCGCGGCGCCTGCCAGTCGCCCGATAGGACGCGCTAGTCGCTCGGCAAACCATAGCCCCACCCAGACTGCAGCAAGGATTAGAATTAGCGCAAATCCCAAGTAAAGCAGACCAAACTCGAACAACAGCCTCCCCCGCTCGCCTTCCAACTGGTGATATAAGTTCACCGTCTCGCGAGTTTCATCGAGCAACGACAGGATAGACCCATCCACCGTGCGCGAGACGTAAAGGTAACGATCAGAAAAGGCATCCAAATATACAAGGGCCCGGAATTCGTTGTTATTCCAATCCTGGATCAACACCGTCTCACCGGCCCGCGCCCGTTCAAGCTCAGCCTTAATCGGTTTTTCAAAGTCGAACAGATAGCTTCGCTCACCTCGCGTGCGCAATTCCCCGTTGCCATCAAGTAGATAGGCCTCTTTCAAACCGCGCTGAATTGTTGCTTGCGCTTGCGTCAAAAACGGGCGCATCTGACCTTCTTCGAGTAAAAATAACGACTGCTTACGTAGGTTAAGGTCGGCGGCCAGCGTTTCGGCGTCTTTGATCAGATCCTGTCGGTGTTCTGCCTCATATGCTTCGGCTGCGGCCATACTGGTCCCTACTACCGAACGTACACGTTCCGAAAACCACCCCTCCAAACCAAAGTTTACCGTCACGACCGCAAAGACAGCAACCAACACTGTGGGCACCAACGCCACGCCCGCAAAAACCCCTGTCAACCGCATATGTAGTCGTGATCCGACCGACTGGCTGCGGCGCGCCGAGATCATCCGCACCACCCGCGCCATTACCAGCGTGGCTACGATAAGAATATAAACAAAATCGGCCAGCAGAATCAGGCGCAGCGCTAATGAGTTGCTTCCCTGATTAAGCGGGCCAAGCGCCAGAAATGTGCCAACAACCAGCAAGGGGCCCAGAAACACCAGACCGAAGGTCATGGCATTCTGAACGCGTTTCAAATGCCGCAGGCGCACGAACCCTGCCCAAGTGTTACTTCTGAGTGTGCGCTGCACGAAGCCTTACTCCATCTTGCAGGAGGAATACCTCGCTCCACCCACCGAAAATTGTGTCTATTTTGCAAGAATAATACCCGCACGACACGCTTGATGTTGCGATTTTACATCAATTTGCGACGACGTGTCACGCAGATATCGAGGTCCGTGATCTTTTTGCGTAACGTATTACGGTTTATACCTAAAAGATCAGCACATTTTGCCTGATTTCCTGCTGTGACATCCAGTGCGATCTCAATGAGCGGTATTTCGACCTCACGCAAGATGCGTTGGTAGACACCTGCCGGTGGTAGCTGTTCGCCGTGCAGGTCGAAGTAGCGCTTCAGATGCCGCGCCACGCTGGCCGACAGCTTTTCGCCCTCCTCGCCATCTTTCATCGGCTCTGTCGTAGGCTGGCTGAACAGCATAGGCTCAACCTCGGCTCGTGTAATTTCCGCATCGGAATTAGTCACCATCAATCGACGCAACATGTTTTCAAGTTGCCGTACGTTTCCAGGCCAGCTGTAAGTCCGAATAAGTTCACGCGCATCATTTGAAAGATGTCGCACTGACCCA
>JADZAO010000088.1 GCA_020852535.1 Paracoccaceae bacterium
CGACGGGTAGCAGTTCTGCCATTTTGGCACGGACGGCGTCGGCGCTGGACAGACTGCCAAGGTCGGCTGCGACTTTGCGCACGACATCCTCAATTCCTGCTTCTTCGAAATCGGACGAGACGATTGACATGGCATAGGCTTCGTCGTCTGATCTCCCGAGCAGCTTGGCAGCCCAGAGACCGACGAGCTTGTTGCGTCGCACCTCGGCACGGAATTGCATCTCGGCGTCATGTGCGAATTTGGATTCGAAGGCGTGTTCGCGGTCGTCGAAAGCTGTCATGAGTAAGCCCTTTGGTGATCGTCCTTGTTCTTCTTTTATATGCCTCTGAGGGGCGCTCGCTGCAAGGGGTTGTGGCATGTTGTTTGTGGTGCGGTGGGCTGCGCCCTAGAGCGTGACGAAAGGCCCTTTGCCTTGTCAGTTTTTCCATTGAGCGCTATAGCCGCAGAAGACAGGTGGGGGACTCTCGGGTTTGCCCTGTCTTGTATGGTGGGGTTTGAATGGCACGGCGCAAGAAGGTTTACGAGGGCAAGGCGAAGATACTCTACGAAGGACCCGAACCAGGGACTTTGATCCAGTATTTCAAGGATGACACTGCGCCTACTGCAACCGTTCCTTTTCCGGCAGCGGTCGAGGGCAAGGGAGTGCTTAATAACCGCCTGTCGGAATTTTTCATGGCTGGGTTGAATTCCTTGGGCGTGCCCACGCATTTTATCCGTCGTCTGAATATGCGTGAGCAGTTGGTGCGTATGGCTGAGATTATTCCGGTCGAAGTGGTGGTGCGCAATTTTGCTGCGGGTGATATTTCGACACGTCTGGGTATTTCTGAAGGTACGCCTTTGCCACGTCCAATCGTGGAATATTACTATAAAGATGAGCGTCTGGGCATGCCGCTAGTGTCGGAAGAGCATGTGATCGCTTTTAACTGGGCTAGCCAGCAGGATTTGGATGACATGGTGGCGCTGGCTTTGCGGGTGAATGATTTTCTGTCGGGGGTGATGATTGGCGTGGGTATCCGGCTTGCGGATTTTCGCTTGGAAGTGGGCCGTGTCTGGGAGAATGACTATATGCGTCTGATTGTGGCCGATGAAATTAGCCCCGACTCGTGCCGACTGTGGGACATGCGTGGTCTTCAGGAGGGCCAAGACCGCGAGGGAGCTCCACGTGAACCTGGGCCGCTGGTTGATGTTTATACTGAATTGGCGCGGCGTTTAGGTGTTATGCCCTCTAACGTGACACATACGACTAAGCCGACGCTGATTAACTGACGCGAGCCAAGGTGCGTGCAGTCTGAGGGCTTTAATACTCTCGTGGTGAGGTGCTGTGCGCCGGAAGGTTGAAGGCTATTTTTTCCTGTTCCCACGGGTCTTGCCCATCGGGGTGAGGTTCGCTAAGGCACGCGTAATTTGAACTGTTTGGGGGTTTTTCCATGAAAGCGCGTGTCACTATTATGCTGAAGGCTGGCGTCCTAGATCCTCAGGGCGAGGCAGTGCGCCATGCGTTGGCTACGGTCGGGTTTCCGGGCGTGACCGCTGTCCGGCAGGGCAAGGTTATTGAACTTGATCTGGACCAGGCTGACAAGGCAGCGGCCGATGTCGAGGTTAAGGCGATGTGCGAGAAGTTGCTCGCTAATACGGTGATCGAGAGCTACCGCGTCGAAATTCTCTAAGCTACGTTTTTTTGGTGGGCGTTTAGTTCTCGCGTCGGCTTTGGCATGGTAGCTTGTTGTCGAGTGTGGGGTAGCAGTGTTGCGGTCGACGAGGACAAGGCGCCATGGTTCCCACTTATCTTGGTCAGGGATGCTAGTTTTCGTGGAGTATCGTGGCTAGATTGGCCTTGGAAAGCACGGGATCGGATATGAACTTGGCAGGATGTGATATGCGAGTGGCGAGCTAGTTGAGGACTGGTTGGCGACTGTCATGGCAGGCTCCTGCGCGTTTTTGGTAATATTATTTAAAAGCTTTTATTGGACACAATTGTTCCCTTTAAATTTGCCGCGCCGCTGTATTTTGTTCTACGCTGAAAGGTTTGATTGCGCTCCCGCAGGGCGATCGTGGTCTATGCTTGCAAGTGGTGAGATTGCTGGAAATCCTTTGTGGTCTCGGTACCCCGTCTGCAATTGAACCTGCGCAACGCTTCATTGGCGCCTCACGCGTTGGTCTTAGATCTCCCCTTAACAAACGGTGATTGCCCCCCTATATTCTTACTGGAGGCCCCTGCCGTGTTGCGGTACAATAAGGGGAGCCAGGGGTCGAAGGGCTTTTGATTGATGCGCGTTTTGCTTGCGCTTGGTTTTGTCTCGATTCTAGCCGCTGCGCCTGTTACGGCGCAGGAGGCTGTGTTTGATGTGGTCAATGCGACCACGTTTGGGATCGTGGGCTTTTACGGATCGGCTGACGGCGATGTCTCGTGGGAGGAGAATGTTCTCGGCGGGCAGACGTTGGCACCGAGTGCTAGCCTGTCGGTGAACTTTGACAACGGATCAGGCGTTTGTGTCTATGACCTGCGTGCCGTTTTCGATGATGGCGATGAGACTGTGATGCAGGACGTGGATGTCTGTACACAGAAATCTGTTACGCTTAACTGAGTGTCACTGATTTGGTTTTGACATCGCGTTGTGTCTTCGTCCGCTTGGCTCAATCAATGTGACGGTCAAACTCTTATTTGGCGTGTCATATGGATTGTTGTCTCGTTTCACTCTTTTTTGTAACGATGTCTTTTGGCCTTGTGGTGCAACTGATGGGCTAGTTGATATGGATTATGCGTTGCTGACGTGGCTGGTTGCTGCCCGGTAGGCGGACTTTCTGTGCGCTGGGAGAGTAGGCGCGCGTCTGGTCGTTGCTGTGGCTTATCAGAGGGGCGGAGTCTGTTTCATCCGGTTGATGATAGAGTGTTGGCTTGACGCTTGTATGTCAGCAGTTTCCTCTTGGGTGGAAATTTCGCAGGCGCATATGAAGATAATGAACAACTAGTACAAGTCGGGAAATATGGCGGTGCTTGTACAAGCGCTGCGTCTGGGTGCCGATATTGATGAGTTGATCATCTGAAAGACAAGATTTTGTACAAGGTGCTGCAGGAGTGAGACAGTTTTCTTTATTACGAGGATGCTGTGGTCGTGGCCCCTGTCATCTTTGCCGCTGTCGTCTTATGACCGTGTCATGAATGTGTCAGTCCTTACTTTTTCCGACGATCAGACCGAAGCTTGGGACCGTGTTGCCGCCGAATTGTCCCTGAATGGGATCGATCTTGCCTCGGGTGAGCTTTTGCCGCGTGAGCAAGGTAAGTCTTCGGTACTGGCGGTGGTGGGTAAGGCGGGGTCGGGTAAGACGATGTTGCTGGCCGGTTTAACCAAGGCGTTGGTGGCGGCAGGCGTTGAAGCGGTTTCGGGCGATTACGAGGGTAAGAAGCGCAAGGAACGGCGCACGCTGGCGGTGCTGGCGCCGACTAATAAGGCCGCATCGGTGTTGCGGCTACGCGGGGTTCCTGCGACGACGATTCACCGGATTCTTTATACGCCCGTTTATGATCGTGAATATGAGCGCATTGTGGAATGGTTGGCAGGCAATGGCGAGCGGCCGGTTGTTGAAGGGTTGACAGATATTTCGCTGGATCGAGCTTTGGCGTT
This sequence comes from Paracoccaceae bacterium, assembly GCA_020852535.1. GTDB lineage: Bacteria > Pseudomonadota > Alphaproteobacteria > Rhodobacterales > Rhodobacteraceae > Paragemmobacter. The sequence goes on from JADZAO010000088.1 coordinate 3,624, forward strand.
CTACCAAACGGTCGCTTCGATTCCGGGGGCGTTGGCAGCGGCGGGTTTAAAGGGGTCGGATTTCATTAAGGGTTGGAAGCGGCGGGAAGATCCGTTGGATGTCGGGTTTATCGACGAAAGCTCAATGTTGGACGGGCGGGCCTTGGATGATTTGCGCAAGATTTTTCCTGTGTTGGTGCTGTTTGGCGATCCGGCGCAGTTGGCGCCTGTGGGTTTGTCGGGCGAGATGGTCTTCGACCGTCTAGGCGACTCGCGTAGGCTGGTGTTGAGTCGCATTCACCGTCAGACGCAAGACAACCCTATTTTGGACCTTGCACATGCGCTAGATGACGAGGCGTTGCGTTTTGACCAGTTCGAACGGATGGTCGAGGATGTGGCGGCACGGGACGAGCGGGTGGTTTTGGCTGAGCGGGTGGATACGGACCTCATGTCGCGCAGCCCAGTGCTGGTCTGGCGCAATACTACGCGGGTGCGGTTGATCGCGGCCTTTCGTGGGGCTTTCGGCGCGCCCGAAGATGCGCTCTTGCCCGGTGAGCCGTTGATCTGTGACGGGATCGAATTGCCTTTAAAACATCGCAAGAAGCGGATTGATTTAGAAGCGTGGGGGTTAATTAAGGGGGCGCAGGTCATTTACCTCGGTCCTGGTTTCAAAGACGGTTTTGCACGGCTGCATGTGGTTGGGGCGGAAGTTCCGCAGGTTTCGGTGGCATCCATCATTAAGATCGAGAAACCTGACCAGGACGAGCCCTTCATTCCGGCGGCTGCCAAGATGGGAGTCACTTTCTTGCATGGCGCGGCGGTGACGATCCACAAAGCGCAAGGCAGTCAGTGGGAGGATGTGCAGGTCTTTGCTCCCGATATTTATGCTGCTGCGCAGGCAGGTCGATCGGAGGCGGGCGTGCCCTTGTGGAAGCGGCTGGCTTATGTGGCGATCACGCGGGCGGAAAAGCGTCTTTTGTGGGTGACGCGCTACCGTTTGGGGCGGCCTAAGGGCGGGCTAGGGATTTTGGATTTGAAGAAAGAGCCCGTGGCGCTGGTTTTGAATTCTGGAGAGATTTCGGGTGAGAAATAATCAAAATTCTTTGAGGAATTTTGCAATTTTTTCGAAGAAAAATTTCGGCTGTGGCATTTGGGTTCTCGGGTCGAGCCAAGATTAGGCCTTCGTGCGCCGCGTTTTTGTTTAGTTCGACGGTAACCTCTTCAATATATAGGAGGTGGTCAAGATGATCTATGATTGAGAACCAGTCGCGAGGTTTTTGGGTGCTGGAGTGGGGAGAATTGGCCCTTCGTGATTGTGGGGTGCAGGCAACGGGGCCGCAGTGTTGATGAAAGCATCGGCTGTTGGGATGTCGGAGGCGCATTGGGTGTATCGCCGTCAATTTAAACCTTGCTGAGAAGGTGTGATTGATGGATGAGCTTTGGCGTGAGTGCGTCTTGCATCCCTTTCGCGGGGTGGCTAGACAAGCATCAGTGCGGGCGTTGTGTAATGGTAAGACCCTTGCCTTCCAAGCAAGAGACGCGGGTTCGATTCCCGCCGCCCGCTCCAACTTTTTATTTAAATGCGTCACTTTTTCGGGGTGACTTCTCCCCCACCCATTAGGGCTGGCAGCAGCTTGATTTACTTATTTGGTGGAATCGTGGTCGATGGGAAATGGAGTACGGCTTTTTTAGAATTTCCCCTCTGTCTCTTTCCCTGAGGATGTTTTGCCTAGTGTAAATAGGGTAGAGATCGGCCTTGCTTTTATAGTTTCTTAAATGTTTTTAAAGGAGGCTGTAGGTCGTGGAGAGATAAAAAACTCCTCAATGCGTTTGGTATAACAACTACGCGCTTAGCATTTTCCGGCCTCGTTCATCGTGTCGGGTTGTGGCATGCCGAGGATGTGGTAACCGCCATCGACGTGAATGATTTCGCCCGTGGTGTAGGCCCCATAGTCAGAGGCGAGCCAAACGGCGGTACCGCCCACTGCTTCGAGTGTGGCGTTGGAGCGTAGGGGGGCGTTTGCCTGGGTGTGGCGGTAGGTAGCACGGGCGCCACCGATGGCGGCACCGGCCAGCGTTTTCATCGGACCTGGTGAGATGGCGTTGACGCGGATTTTTTGTGGGCCGAGGTCGTTGGCGAGGTAGCGGACGGAGCTTTCCAGTGCCGCTTTGGCTACGCCCATCACGTTGTAATTCGGTGTGACGCGGTTTGAGCCGCTGTAGGTGAGGGTGATTAGTGTGCCGCCTGCGGGCATGAGTTCAGAGGCGCGGCGTGACACGTCAATGAAAGAGAAGCAGGAAACCCCTAGCGAATTGGTGAAATTTGTGCGGGAGGTGTTGGAGAAGCGGCCGGTCAATTCGTTCTTGTCGGAATAGGCGATGGCATGGACTAGAAAGTCGATCTTTCCCCAGCGTTTCAAAAGAGATGCAAAGCAGGCATCAAGTGAAGCATCGTCTGTTACGTCGACATCGACCGTGAAATCCGACCCGACCGAAGCAGCAAGTGGCTGGAGGCGTTTTCCAAAAGACTCCCCCTGATAGGAGAAAGCGAGGTTAGCACCTTCGGCAGCCATTGCACGGGCAATGCCCCATGCAATGGAACGTTCGTTGGCGACGCCCATAACAAGTCCACGCTTGCCCTTCATCAGATCGGCCATCTTGTTTGTCCTCGTCGGTCTATTGTGACTGATTTTTTTCTTTGTCAGTCGAGATACTTACTCATTACAAGTGTCGCGTTGGTGCCGCCAAAGCCGAAGCTGTTGGAGAGCACCGAGTCAAATTTAATACCAGTTTTGAGTTTGGTTACGATTTCGGATGAGTCGAGTGCGGGGTCAAGCGTTTTGACGTTGGCTGAGGCGGCGATGAAATCGCCGTTCATCATCAGGAGAGAGTAGATTGCTTCGTGTACGCCGGTGGCACCCAAGCTGTGGCCGGTGAGAGATTTGGTCGAGGCGACAGGAGGCGTTGAGCCTTTGCCGAAGACGCGGCGGATAGCCTCAATTTCGGTTACATCACCGACGGGTGTCGAAGTCCCATGCGAGTTGATGTAGCTGATAGTGCGGCCCTGTGGCAGGGTCGAGAGAGCAAGGCGCATGGAGCGTTCGCCGCCTTCACCACTGGGGGCAACCATGTCGTGGCCGTCAGAGGTGGCACCGTAGCCGGTGACTTCGGCATAGATTTTGGCACCGCGGGTGAGTGCGTGGTTTAGCTCTTCGAGTACCACGATACCGCCGCCGCCTGCGATAACGAACCCGTCGCGAGTGGCATCATAGGTGCGCGAGGCGGTTTCGGGGGCGTCATTGTATTTGGAAGACATGGCGCCCATTGCGTCGAATAGGCAAGAGAGAGTCCAATCTAGTTCTTCGCCGCCGCCAGCGAAGACGATGTCCTGCTTGCCGAACTGGATGAGTTCCGTGCCGTTGCCGATGCAATGGGCCGAAGTCGAACAGGCCGAGGTTATGGAGTAGTTCACGCCTTTGATTTTGAATGGGGTCGCAAGGCAGGCAGAGGTGGTCGATGACATTCCTTTGGTCACGCCGAAAGGGCCGATATGCTTGGGTGAGCCTGTTTCGCGGACGATGTTATGGGCTCTGAAGAAGGATTTTGTCGAGGGACCGCCGGAGCCGACGATGATGCCTGTGCGGTCGTTAGAGATGTCGGAGGCTTCGAGGCCCGAGTCCTTGATCGCTTGATCCATAGCGATGAAATTATAGGCCGCTCCATCGCCCATGAAGCGCAGGTCTCGTTTGTCGATGTGGTCTTCGAGTAATATCTGCGGTTTGCCGTGAATCTGGCTACGGAAGCCGCGCTCGGCGTATTCGGGAGCGAAGACGATGCCGGATTTTCCTGCGCGAAGCGAGGCCTCTACCTCGGCCGCAGTGTTGCCGATGGGCGAAACGATCCCGATCCCGGTTATGACAATGCGACGCATGGGGCCTCCGATACTTTGACTTTGTTTTTCTGTAAGGTAGAGGGAGAGGTGGGGCAAGGGGGATGGAACTGCTCTGTCATGCCCGCGTAGGAGGGAGTCTATGTTTGTGCATTTTGGTGCCTTGCCTAGGTTGGGGCGCCTCGGCGCTGTTGCTTGTAGTGGGTTTGCGGAGCTTCGTTTGCCTCGTAGGCTTCGATGATGCTCGCGACGAGCGGGTGACGGACCACATCCTTTGGGGTGAAGTAGTTGAAGTTCACACCCTTGATCCCTTTGAGAATACGCTCGGCTTCTTGTAATCCGCTTGGTACGCCGCGTGGCAGGTCGACCTGCGTGCGGTCACCAGTAATGACCATCCGGCTGCCTTCTCCTAGACGTGTGAGAAACATTTTCATTTGCACGGTTGTGGCGTTCTGCGCCTCGTCTAACACGACGAAGGCGTTCGATAATGTGCGTCCGCGCATGAAGGCGAGGGGCGCAATTTCAATGCGCTTTTCTTCAAGTAGCTTCTGTGCCTGTTTGGTGGGTAGGAAGTCGTTGAGCGCATCGTAGATCGGCTGCATGTAGGGATCGACCTTTTCCTTCATATCTCCGGGAAGGAAACCGAGTTTTTCGCCGGCTTCCACCGCCGGACGCGATAGGATGATTCTTTCCACTCCGCCTGAGATAAACATGGTTATACCGACCGCAACGGCGAGATAGGTCTTTCCAGTCCCTGCTGGGCCGATGCCAAAGTTGAGTTCGTTGGCAAAGAGATTCGCAACATAGTTCTTTTGCGCTTCGGTTCTTGGTTCGATGGGCTTTTTGCGGGTACGAAGTTCTATTCCCGTGTTGAAGAGCTCAATTTGTTCGCCATTGGTCAAGGCGTGATTGGATATTGGGCGCCCCATGCGTACGGCACCATCGATATCGCCTGCCTGAATGTCGCAATTCGACTCGAGCCGGGTGTAGAGCGAGCGCAGTATTGCGGCCGCCTGTTCACGTGCCGTTTTTTCTCCGATTACCGCGAGGCGGTTACAACGTCGCAGGACATGGACCCCCATTTGATGCTCGATTTGCGCGAGATTACGGTCGAATTCACCGCAAAGCTCAATTAGGAGCCGATTGTCAGGAAACTCGAGAAGGGTTTCCATAATGTCCTCGGAACGGGTCAGCGCGCTGATGCCCAAAGAGTTCTCCTTCTAAGTCTGTGTTTGCTACATCTTGATGATGATCCGTGTTTTGGCGCATGGCAAGCATGTATATCCGTGTTAGGATCATCATTCTTTTTGTACCGCTACCCTGCCCGTTATTTGTGTAGTTTTTTATGCTAGTATTGGTCAGCTTGGAAATGAGGCTGGCGGTGCTGAAGGATAAAGGGTTTAGGTAATAGGCTGCTGTAGCTGGTTGCGCCCCTTTTGTTCGGGATCAATGTCGTGACAGGCTTGGCCTTTGGGAAGTCAGTTGAGTAGACGGTTTGCGGGGGGATCGCTCATCACATAGTTTTTTTTGTATGTGGTTATCTTAGATGGGTAGGCTCCAGACGGGATCGCGACGTCGGCCTTCACGACAATTAGAGGCGTTTGCCGCCTAGCGAGTTGGGCCCGGATTCAACAATACGTACGCGGACGAGGTCGCCCACCTTTGCATCCGGGTCGTGGACATGGACGGCGTGGAGGTGGTTAGATTTTCCTACCATCTGCCCTGCTATGCGGCCTTTTTTTTCGTAAAGTACTGAAACTTCGTGTCCGACCATGTCGGACTGGATGCTGCGTTGTTGCTTAAGGAGGAGAGATTGTATTTGTTGTAAACGATCGTCGGCGATGTCAGTGGGGATGGGTGTTTTCTCGGCGGCGGGGGTGCCAGGGCGAGCCGAATATTTGAAGCTGTAGGATTGGCCGAAGCCTACAGTGCGGATCAGGTCGAGCGTATCGGTAAAATCAGCATCGGTTTCACCGGGGAAGCCCACGATGAAATCTGAAGATAACAGAATATCGGGCCGTACGGTACGTATGCTCTCGATCAGGCGTAAATAGGAATCACGTCCGTGCTTGCGGTTCATCGCTTTGAGGATGCGGTCAGAGCCGGATTGTACGGGCAGATGCAGGTAGGGCATTAGTTTTGGCTCGTCGCCATGGGCGGCGATTAGCTCGGTTCCCATGTCATTCGGGTGGCTGGTAGTATAGCGGATGCGTTCCAGTCCGTCGATCTTTGCCAGTTCGCGGATCAGACGTGCTAGATTCCAAGCTCCGTCCTTGCTCCTGCCGTGGTAGGCGTTGACGTTCTGGCCGAGCAGAGTGAGTTCGCGTACGCCTTTTTCTACCAGATTGTGTGCTTCGGTCAAAAGGCGGTCGGTCGGTCGGCTAACTTCGGCACCGCGTGTATAGGGGACTACGCAGAAGGAGCAGAACTTGTCACAGCCTTCTTGTACGGTAAGAAATGCCGAGGGACCACGTAGTCCCTTGCGTTCGGGCAAGTGATCAAATTTGTCCCCGGCCGGGAATTCGGTGTTGATAGCTTTCTGGCCTTTGTCGAGACGACGGTTCATCTCGGGCAGTTGGTGGTAGCTTTGTGGGCCGACGACCATATCGACGAGTGGCATGCGGCGCATGATTTCTTCGCCTTCGGCTTGCGCAACGCAGCCTGCTACGCCGATTTTGAGGTCGGGTTTGATATCCTTGAAGGCGCGAAGGCGCCCGAGGTCGGAGTAGAGTTTTTCCGAGGCTTTCTCGCGGATGTGGCAGGTGTTTAGAAGTACCATGTCGGCTTCTTCGACGTTTTTGGTTGTGACATAGCCTTCGGAGTTCATGGCTTCGACCATGCGCTCGCTATCATAGACGTTCATTTGGCATCCGTAGGTTTTGATGAATAGCTTTTTTGCCTTGGCCATAAGCGCGCCCTGTAACCTACTTTGGTAAGTGTTCTTCATATACGCCCTTGTGGGCTGCGTGCAATGAGCGAGGGGATTATGTGCGGGCAAGGGGTTCGCATGGAGATGCTACTCGCCGAAATCTGCGCTATAGTGCCATTGTTTTTGGGAAGTTTGAATGCGGTTTTTGGTAGGCTGTCGGGTGAAGAGATTATGTGCCGCGCCAAAGCTTCGGCCTACTTGTTTTATTTTATATAGACCGTATCTGGTGATGCGTTGTTGGCGCATGTGAAGAGTACGAACCTTTATTTGATTAACAAGGCGGGTAATGGGTCGAAGGTGACTATTGCAGAGGTGAATTAGCTGAACGGTGTGATCCATCTTGTGAATGTAGTGTTCCTACAGTGTTGACCTGCACTTTCAGGCATGTTTTTTGCCAGTGGGACCTAGTCTTTGGAATAAGCTTTTTGTTTAGGCGCGTTTTAGCAAGATAATCACATTGTCTCGCGAGACTTTTTCGTCTGAGGTGGACGAAAAGGTGTAAAAGTTTTTATCCGTGACATGACGATTTTTGTCATCACCCACCAGAATTTTGGTTAGTGTAAGCCGCTGCCGTGTCGGACGTAACCTTACGCCTGCGACCCATTTGGTTCCGCTTTCCTGAACCGTTATGGCCATAACGGTTCATTCTTTCTAACCTTTGTAAATATATAATGGCCCGTCCCGTAGCTTTATAAAAGAAAATAGGTTGCAACGACAATTTGACTGTGGTGGGGTCGTCACTTTTGGCGAAACCCGCTGTGCTTGCTTTAGTTTACACGGTAATGTTACACCGCAGGTGAAGCTGTGAAGACCTACAAAAAGGGAAAGTTCCTATGTCCTATCCGACGAGTTTCGACCGTGATGACTTGTTGAAGTGTTCACGTGGTGAGCTGTTCGGTCCGGGCAATGCGCAGCTTCCTGCGCCGCCGATGTTGATGGTGGACCGGATCACTGAGATTTCGGGCGATAGTGGTGAGAATGGCAAAGGGCATGTGGTGGCCGAGTTCGACATCACGCCGGACCTGTGGTTCTTCGATTGCCACTTTCCTGGGAATCCTATTATGCCCGGTTGTCTTGGTCTTGATGGTTTGTGGCAGTTGACCGGTTTCAATCTTTGCTGGCGTGGTTGGGCTGGGCGGGGCTATGCGTTGGGCGTAGGTGAGGTTAAATTGACTGGAATGGTCCGCCCTGACCGCAAGATGCTGACCTATCGCGTCAATTTTACCAAAGCGATTCAGACGCGCCGTCTGACGATGGGTGTTGCAGATGGTATCGTGGAGGCGGATGGCGATGTGATCTATGTTGTCAAAGACATGAAGGTTGCACTAAGCGAAAGCTGAGTATTCTACAGGCGGGCGGTTTGTGCTTTTTGCGCCTTTGGTCTAAGGGGCGGCCATGAGCGGAATCGTGGATGTCGTGATTGAGGATGCGCGTTGGGAGGCGGCGGGGTTGGAGGCTCTGGCCGACCGTGCTTGTAGTGCTGCTTTGCGTGGGCTTGGTTTTGATGAGACGGATTTTTCTGTCGTGGTTATGGGATGCGATGATGCGCGGATTGCGGTGCTGAACGCTGACTTCCGTGGCAAGCCGCAGCCGACCAACGTGTTGTCATGGCCTTCGGAAGAACGGGGTGCGGAGGTCTTTGGTGATCGGCCTAAACCGCCTGAGGTGGGTACTGCTGATGATCTTGTAGAACAATTGGGCGATATTGCCATTTCTTATGAGACTTGTCAGCGTGAGGCGGTAGAGCAGGGCAAATCAATGGCCGACCATGTGACGCATCTCTTGGTGCATGGTTTGTTACATTGTCTGGGCTATGACCACGTGGATGACAAGGATGCAGCGGTGATGGAAGCGACCGAGGTGAGGATACTTACTTCGCTTGGGCTTTCGGATCCATATTTATGAGGCCCCGTGCATTGGGGTGATGTTGGACAAGGATTTATGGGCAGTAGTAGCGACGGGTCGGGTCAGATGATCCAAAACGAGGAGGTGGAGTCAGCTAAATCTAGATTCTTCGGCTGGCTCTTTAATGTTCTGGCTTTCGGATCGGGTCAAAGTGGCGCAGGCGTGGATGCGGCGCAGGCGCCGCCGAGTTTGGCTTCTTTGCCAGGGCTTGGCGTGTTGCGGCGGTTGCGGATCAATGATGTGGCCGTTCCTAAGGTTGATATTGTTGCGGTGCCTTTTGACATCGATAAGGACAATTTGGTTGCGGTGTTCCGTGAACATGGGTTCAGTCGTTTGCCTGTTTACAAGGGCACTCTTGATCATCCGCAAGGGCTGGTGTTGCTGAAGGACCTTGCTTTGCAGCACGGTTTTGGGACGGCAAGACGCTGGTCGTTGAAGCGGTTGCTGCGGCCTGTGCTTTATGTGCCTCCGTCGATGCCGATCGGTGTGTTGCTTCAGAAGATGCAGCGTGAGCGGGTGCATATGGCGCTGGTAATTGATGAATATGGTGGTGTTGATGGTCTTGTGACCATTGAAGACTTGATTGAGACGGTGATCGGAGAGATTGAAGACGAGCACGACGAGGAAGAAGGCGCGTTGTGGAAAAAAGAAAAGCAAGGCGTGTTCTTGTGTATGGCAAACGCCCCACTCGAAGAGATCGAGACAGCTATTGGTTTGCGGCTGCGTACTGATGAGGAGATCGATACATTGGGCGGAATTGTCTTCTTGCGGACGGGACGTGTGCCGACGCAGGGCGAGATCGTGCATCATGAAAGCGGTGCTGAGTTTGAGGTGGTGGACGCCGATTCTCGTCGGATCAAACGAGTGAGAATAAGGCTGCCCGAAGCGGTTGATGCGGGATCGTCTACTGCGGAACGAGCTGTGCTCAAGTGATGCGGATGGGCTGGCCAGGGTGGCAGGCCGTTATCCCTGCTTTTGGCGCTGGTGCTGTGGTGGCGCTGGGGCAGGCCCCGCTTGGTTGGTGGTGGGTTGCTTTGCCTGCGTTGGCAGTGGTGGTGGCACTGGTGGCACGAGCAGGGCGCTCGGCGGGTTGGTCCGCGTGGTTTGCGGGGGCTGGGTATTTTGCTGCTGCGCTGAACTGGATTGTATCGCCTTTTCTGGTGGATGCAGAGACTTATGCTTGGATGGCTCCCTTTGCGGTGGTCTTTTTGTCTTTCGGGTTGGCGCTGTTCTGGGCGGTTGCTGGGTTGCTGTCGCGGTTGTTTAAGGCGCAAGATATGGGGTTTGCTATAGCGTTGGCGGCGACTGAGCTTGCGCGGGGATATCTGCTGACGGGATTTCCTTGGGTGCTGCTGGGGCATGTTTGGATCGGCCATGCGCCTGTGCAGATGGCGGCTTGGGTCGGCGCGAATGGGTTGACGTTGTTTACGTTGGTTGTGGCGGCGTTGCTTGTTATGCGGCGTCTGGTGCCTGTCTTTGTCGCTGTAGCACTTGTTGCGGCTGGATTCTGGTTTGGTGTTTGGCGTCTAGCGCAACCTGAGCCTGCAGCCCGGGATATGATGGTACGTTTAGTGCAGCCTAATGCCGAGCAAAGTCTGAAATGGGACCCTGTGCAGGCGGATGTGTTTTTTGGCCGGTTGCTTGAGATGACCCGATTAGGGGATGTGCCCGATCTGACGGTCTGGCCAGAAACAGCGGTGCCCTACCTGCTGGAGAATAACTCGCAGGTGGTGCAGGCCATTGCGGCAGCAGGGCGTGGCAGTCCAGTTGTGGTGGGTATTCAGCGGGCAGAAGGATGGAAATTTTGGAATTCGATGGCTATGATTGGCGCGGGTGGTGTCGTCGGGCCGGTCTATGATAAGCATCATCTGGTGCCCTTTGGCGAATACATTCCTTTTGGTGATCTTGCTTATCGTTGGTTAGGATTGCGGGCTTTTGCCGCGCTGGAGGGGAATGGTTATTCGGTGGGGGCGGGTCCGATGCTTCTGGATTTTGGCTCTTTAGGCAAGGCCTTACCGCTGATTTGTTATGAGGCGGTGTTTCCGCAGAATTTGCGCGGGGTGGCAGAGCGGGCTGATTATATTTTGCAAATAACTAACGATGCGTGGTTTGGTACGTTGACTGGACCTTATCAACATTTGGCGCAGGCTGAGCTTAGGGCGGTCGAACAAGGTCTGCCGTTGTTGCGCGTTGCTAATACTGGGATTACAGCGGTGATTGATGCGCGGGGGCGAGTGATCGACAGCCTGCCCTTGGGTGTAA
>JADZAO010000089.1 GCA_020852535.1 Paracoccaceae bacterium
AACTGATCGCCAACTCTCGGAAGATATAATCGAGGACTGAGGTCGCATTCTTGACGCTGTCATTACCTTGCACCGTGCCTGCCGGTTCAAAACGGGTAAAAGTAAAGGCCTCGACGAACTCTTCCAAAGGCACACCATATTGCAAGCCGACCGACACGGCGATGGCAAAATTATTCATCATAGCACGAAAGCCGGCGCCTTCCTTGTGCATGTCGATGAAGATCTCACCCAAACGACCATCCCCATATTCACCGGTTCGCAGATAAACCTTATGACCGCCGACGATTGCTTTCTGAGTGTAACCCTTACGGCGCTCCGGCAACTTTTCGCGATTGCTGCGGATCACGTCGCGATAGATAATCTTTTCGACGATCTTCTCGGCCAGCACGGCAGCCTTTTCCTGCGCGGAACCCGAGACGAGGATATCTTCGGCCTCTTCATCATCTTCGACCAGCGCCGAAGCCAAGGGCTGGGAGAGTTTCGAGCCGTCACGATAAAGCGCGTTGGCTTTAATCCCGAGCAAATGCGACAATTCATAGGCCGCCAACGTTTCCTCAATGGTGGCCGAGTTCGGCATATTAATCGTCTTCGAAATTGCGCCCGAGATAAAGGATTGTGCCGCCGCCATCATGTGAATATGGCTTTCGACAGAAAGGTAGCGCTTGCCCGTCTTGCCGCAGGGGTTGGCGCAATCAAAGACCGAATAATGTTCGGTTTTCAGGAAGGGTGCACCTTCCAACGTCATCGTGCCACAAACATGATCGTTAGCGGCGTCGATCTGCGCCTTGGTGAAGCCCAGATGGCGGAGCAAATCAAAAGTAGGATCAGCCAATTTTTCTGCCGGAATGCCCAACGTGCCTTTGCAAAAATCCTCGCCCAAGGTCCATTGGTTGAAGACAAAGCGGATATCAAAAGCCGAAGGCAGCGCGCTTTCGATTTTTTCCAACTCGCGCGGGCCAAAGCCGTGGCCGATAAGCGCGGTATTGTTAATGCCAGGGCAATTACCGATTGAGCAGTGGCCCACGGCATAAGCTACGATTTCAGCGATCTGCGACGAGGAATACCCCAACGCTTCCAAACCAGCTGGAACCGACTGATTAATAATCTTGAAATAGCCGCCTCCAGCCAGCTTCTTAAACTTGACCAGCGCAAAATCAGGCTCGATGCCAGTGGTGTCACAGTCCATCACCAAACCAATGGTGCCAGTGGGAGCAATCACAGTAGTCTGGGCATTACGAAAGCCGTGTTTTTCACCAAGCGTCAGCGCTTCGTCCCATGCCGATTTAGCAAGAGCAATCAGCGCCTGATCAGGACAATTAGCGTGATCGAGAGCAACTGGATTAACGTTAAGATCTTCATAACCCGACAGGTTACCGTAAGCAGCGTTGCGATGATTGCGGATCACGCGCAACATGTGCTTGGCGTTGCGCTGATAACCAGAGAAGGGGCCGCATTCGCGCGCCATTTCAGCACTGGTGGCATAAGAAACACCCGTCATGATGGCAGTCAGGGCACCACAGAGAGCGCGGCCTTGAATGCTGTCATAACCTAGACCCATATTCATTAGGAGGCCGCCGATATTGGCATAGCCAAGACCAAGCGTGCGGAAGTCATAGGAAAGTTGCGCGATTTCCTTGGACGGGAATTGCGCCATCATCACACTGATTTCCAGCGTTACGGTCCAGAGTTTCGTCGCGTGCATATAGGCTTCCGCATCGAACTTGCCATCCTTGAAGAAGGTCAGCAGATTCATCGAGGCAAGATTGCAGGCGGTATCATCGAGAAACATGTATTCCGAGCATGGATTCGACGCGCGGATCTGCCCGTCTTCCGGGCAAGTGTGCCATGCGTTGACAGTATCGTGAAACTGAATGCCTGGATCTGCACAGGCCCATGCGGCGTGACCTACCTGATTCCACAGATCTCGGGCCTTTATGGTTTTCGCGACCTTGCCGTCGGTACGGCGGATCAGAGCCCATTCGTCATCGTTCTTCACTGCCGTCAGGAAGGCGTCGGTCACGCGAACCGAATTATTCGAATTCTGTCCAGAAACAGTAACGTAGGCATCGGAATCCCAATCGACATCATAAGTAGGAAATTCGATCGAGGTGAAGCCCTGTTTTGCATATTGCAGGATGCGATTGGTATAGGTGTCGGGGATCATGGCCTTCTTAGCCGATTTAATCGCCGCCTTAAGCGCCGGGTTCTTGGCCGGATCAACCGAATCCTCGGGAGAACCATCCCAGTGACAAATCGCCGTAAAAATTTCCTTCAGCTTTAGCTCATGCGCCTTAGCACCTGCGACGATGCTTGCGACCTTTTGCTCTTCGATCACCTTCCAGTTTACGAAAGCCTCGACATCAGGGTGATCCATATCGCAGATCACCATCTTGGCAGCACGACGCGTGGTCCCGCCTGATTTTATCGCACCAGCAGCGCGGTCACCAATCTTAAGAAAACCCATCAAGCCTGAAGACTTACCACCGCCTGAAAGCTCTTCTCCCTCGCCGCGCAAAGAAGAAAAATTCGTTCCGGTACCGGAACCATATTTGAACAAACGCGCCTCACGGACCCAAAGGTCCATAATGCCGCCGTCACCAACCAGATCATCCCGAACCGACTGGATAAAACAGGCGTGGGGCTGCGGGTGTTCGTAGGCGGATTCGGATTTGGTCAGCTTGCCAGTCTGGTAGTCCACATAATAGTGGCCCTGCGCTGGACCATCGACACCGTAAGCCCAATGCAAGCCGGTATTAAACCACTGGGGCGAATTTGGTGCGGCCATCTGACGAGCCAGCATGAAGCGCATTTCATCATGATACGCGCAGGCATCGGCTTCAGTGGTAAAGTAGCCTCCCTTCCAACCCCAATAGGCCCATGCACCTGCAAGACGATCAAAGACCTGCTTGGCCGAAGTTTCGCCAACAAAACGCTCGACCTCCGGCAGATCGGCAAGGGCAGCTTCATCGGGGACCGATCGCCACAGAAATTCTGGGACACCTTTTTCTTTGACGCGCTTGAGCTTGGCCGGAACGCCCGCCTTACGAAAGTATTTTTGCGCCAGAACGTCCGAAGCAACTTGGCTCCAACCATCGGGAACTTCCACTGCTTGGTTACGAAAGACAATCTTGCCATCAGGATTGCGAATTTCTGACGTAGTAATGACAAAAGCCATCGCGCCATAAGCGCCTGTCGCTTCGGTGGTAAACTTGCGTTCGATTTTCATCTGCCCCATCTCCCATTCATCTACCACGAGCTTTGCCCGCCTGGACTTCATCCTGTCGGCAAACAAAAACCAACCGCCCAACCCAATAAGGGCAAGACACGACATCTAACCAAGATGCTATGACTGCGCGCTGCGATGCTCTGCCCGTTACTGGAAACCACTAAATATGGTAACTTTACCGACTACGTCGTCAAAATGTCGTAATTCAATGCACGTTTCAAACAGTTTATTTAAGGTTAGGTGAGCATTTTACACTTGACGAAGTTTTCATTCATTCCTGCCTCACAAGCTGGATCGCCTGTTGCCAGCCCTGTGGAAAACATCTGGAAAAGATAGGGATAATTATAAAAAACTTTTAAAAAATAAGGCCTTTCAGGCGTAGACAGCAGCATTAAAATTCTACCAATTGCGGAATTCCCAGAGGCGATTCTGCGACACATACAGAATGTGATGATTGATCATCATGATCTCCAGCGCAACTATCGCGCAGGCGCCGAGAATCGGCAATTTGATCATAGAAACAACCTGCAACAAACTTAAAAAAATGACAAAACCCGACCTCAAAAAAGAAAAAGCTTCTACCGCCTGCGACGGATAGACCATCAAGAGACAGAATCGGCGAAAAATCGCCCACAACAATCACTGAGGATCGAGATAATAGCCTCGACAAATGCGCTATATGTAGCTCGCCAGCCAGCGGATCGAACATAAAGTAATAAATAGTAGGTCGAATCCAAAAGAAGCGTCATCCAGAACAGCTGAATTTCCTGCCCGGCATAGAAAGATCGCTAATCAAACTCATTCTAACCTAGGTGACAGAATCGCCAAAGAAGTTTAAGAAAAATTGCAGGAACTCGACTAAAAAAAAAATATGCCAATCAAAAGGCTGAGACCGAGATACCTACGCTGGGGCATCATCAGGTTGAGGCTTCACACTTTTGCACACAAACGCGCACTTTCCTTGTAAGCTACAAGCCACTAAATCAACCTGCAAGAACACCATTCGTCAGCCCCAATAGGCACATACTCCATGAGCACGATCATCGACATTCACGCACGGGAAATCCTAGACAGCCGTGGCAATCCCACGGTGGAAGTAGACGTGACCCTTGAAAGCGGCGCGATGGGCCGCGCTGCCGTGCCTTCGGGTGCATCGACCGGCGCGCATGAGGCAAACGAGCGACGCGACGGCGACCAATCACGCTACATGGGTAAAGGCGTATTGAAAGCAGTCGCTGCCGTAAACGGAGAAATTACCGAGGAAATCGTTGGCTTAGACGCCACCGAACAAGTCAGCATCGACCGTACCATGATCGAATTGGACGGAACGCCAAACAAGTCGCGCCTTGGAGCCAACGCCATCCTCGGCGTGTCTCTGGCCGTGGCAAAAGCTGCTGCCGAAGTAACAGGCCAACCACTTTACCGCTACATCGGCGGCACCTCAGCTCGCGTTCTCCCGGTACCAATGATGAACATCATCAACGGCGGCGAACACGCAGACAACCCGATCGACATTCAGGAGTTCATGATCATGCCGGTTGGCGCGGACAATATCCGCGACGCGATCCGCATGGGGTCGGAGGTGTTTCACACACTAAAAAAAGAACTTCAGGCTGCGAGCCACAACACCGGAATCGGCGACGAGGGCGGCTTTGCACCAAACCTGAATTCTACCAGAAATGTACTTGATTTCATCATGACATCGATAGAAAAGGCAGGTCATCGCCCCGGCGAGGACATCTGTCTCGCGCTTGATTGTGCGGCGACCGAATACTTCAAAAACGGTCGCTACGAGATGAAAGGCGAGGGGAAATCTCGATCCATCGAAGACAACGTAGCCGTCCTTGCAAGCCTCGCCAGCGACTACCCAATCATCTCGATTGAGGACGGCTGTTCAGAAGACGATTGGGAGGGCTGGAAACTACTAACCGAAACCTTGGGGAACAAAATCCAGCTGGTGGGAGACGATCTCTTTGTGACTAATCTACACCGTCTAGCTGAAGGCATTGCCAAGGGTTGCGCCAACTCAATGTTGGTAAAAGTCAATCAAATTGGCACCCTAACCGAGACGTTGGAAGCTGTCGATATGGCTCACCGTGCCCGTTATACCAACGTTATGTCTCATCGATCAGGCGAAACGGAAGACGCCACGATTGCCGATCTGGCAGTTGCAACAAACTGCGGGCAGATTAAAACCGGATCGCTATCGCGATCGGACCGCCTAGCAAAATACAACCAGTTGATCCGCATCGACGAAATGCTAGGTGCCACGGCAGAATATGCAGGGCGTTCTATCCTAAAGAGCTGACACGAATTTTGCTAATCCGCAAAAAGTAAACAGACTGTCATCCCTGCACAGGCGGATATCTATCTAGGTTTAGCTTTAGAACTTACTGGCCTTACCACCCGCGAACGCCTGTGATCGTTAACCTCAAAGTCGGCAGGCCACGGGCGACACACACAGAAAGAAAGACGAAGGCTTGCGCTTTCACATATGGCCATTGAGGCCAACTGCCTCGACA
Organism: Paracoccaceae bacterium; assembly: GCA_020852535.1. Taxonomy (GTDB): domain Bacteria; phylum Pseudomonadota; class Alphaproteobacteria; order Rhodobacterales; family Rhodobacteraceae; genus Paragemmobacter. Next base: position 5,749 of record JADZAO010000089.1, read on the forward strand.
GATTCGACGCTAAAACGCGAGTAGACTGGCATCGTGCCTAACACCAAGACCACTACGCTCTTTTGCATTTATACCCGCGCCCCTTCCTTTTGGGATGAAGCCCGACTATACCGCCAAGCGCATTTTAAAGCACGAGCACCACATGACCTACCATGCAAAATCGGACTTCATGCGCGTGATGATTGAGCGCGGCTATCTTGCCGATTGCACCGATTATCAAGCGCTGGACACGGCTTTCGTGAAAAGCGTGGTGCCAGGCTATATAGGTTTCGATGCGACCGCCAAATCACTGCATGTGGGAAGCCTAATCCAAATCATGATGCTGCGCTGGTTGCAAAAATGCGGCGGCAAGCCGATCGTGTTAATGGGCGGCGGAACCACCAAGATAGGGGACCCCTCGTTCCGTAACGACGAAAGGCCTTTGCTGACCGAGACCCAGATCAACGAAAATATGGCAGGCATAAAACGGACCTTTGCGCCCTATATCAGATTCGGTAACGGACCGACCGATGCAGTCATGATTAACAATGCCGAATGGCTGGACGGACTGAATTACATCGGTTTCTTGCGCGACATCGGCAAGCATTTCAGCGTAAACAGAATGCTGTCTTTCGAAAGTGTCAAATCGCGATTGGACCGCGAACAATCGCTGTCCTTCCTCGAATTCAACTACATGATATTACAGGCCTATGACTTCCTTGAACTGACCCGCCGCTATGGCTGTCTGTTGCAAATGGGTGGCAGCGACCAATGGGGAAACATTGTCAACGGAGTAGACCTGACACGCCGGGTCATTGAACACGAAGTATATGGTCTAACCTCGCCCTTGCTGACGACTAACGACGGCAAAAAGATGGGCAAGAGCCAGAACGGGGCGGTCTGGCTAAACGGAGATCTGCTCAGTCCTTACGAGTTCTGGCAATTCTGGCGCAATACCACCGATGCGGATGTGGGACGGTTCCTGAAGCTTTACACCGATTTACCGCTAGACGAATGTAACCGACTTGGCGCTTTACAGAATTCAGAAGTAAATGCGGCCAAGATTGTGCTGGCGAATGCGGTCACCACTCTGCTGCACGGAAACGAAGCGGCAGCTACGGCAGAAGCGACCGCACGGGAAGTATTCGAAAAAGGCGGTATCGGAGACGATCTACCCACCGTAGTGCTTTCGATGAACGAAGTTACAGATGGCTTGAGCATCGTACAACTGTTCGTACGGGCGGGGTTGGCAGTATCGGGCAAGGATGCCAAGCGCCTAATCGTCGAAGGCGGGGCACGGGTGAACGACGAGATCGTTCTGGATACCGGCCTACGCTACAGCACGAGGGAACTGGCAGAGCCATTGAAACTTACGGCAGGCAGAAAGCGCCACGCGTTGGTCGTGCTAGGCTAACACGCTTCGCGGTCACGGCCCGAAATCACAGGAAAGATTGAAAACACGAAGTAAAGCGCAAGGGTCGTTCGGCAAAAAACGTTTTGCCATTTGCCATACATAACACGACCCATGCGGGCGTGATCGTGCTAAAATATGCCAAAGACACCAAAAAGTAGGGCGTGAAGACGGTAAACGACGAAGGATGTCTTAGGCGCGGTTAAGGGCGTCGATAACACAAAATCTTCTGCACCAGTTTGGGGATTGTCCTGCCACTGGACTGCGGGGTGCGCAACGTCAAGATATACGCCTGCCCGATCAGCAAACGAAACAACTGCACATGGATCAAACTTACCTCGTAATAGGCTCGTTTCAGAGATTGGGCAAACTTCGCCAGAGGTCTGGATTTCACCAACATCTTTCCGGAAGCCCTTGACGCGGCAATATCCGATCCGGACCCGACAGCATGATCCTGCCAACAGAGCGGTTGAACGACGATCGCTGGTTTGAGCTTGCCGCAGAGAGGCGAAAGAGTTTCATTAAACAGCAAGTGATCAACCGGCACGTTAAAACTTCCCGACATCGACAGTGCAATCTCGGCCCCCTTGCGCGAGAGGATGTAAGCCGCCGCTCCGGTGTGACGCGAATACATGCGGCGGATCTCACCCTGTCCCGACGGTATCTTTGCCAACACCTTTCCGGCGAGTATCTTTGAGGGATAGTTTGGGGCGAATTTCTCGACCTTGAGGAGGTCGATGCTAGCCGGAATCCACGCATCATTGGCCAACAGGATTGCGATGTCGGGGTGCAAAATAACATCATCTTCGAGGATCAGGGCATAGCGCAAGCCGCTATCAACAATGTATTGCCAAGCCTTGACGTGGCTCGCGGTACAGGCGCGCGTTGAGTTGTCCAGAAAGCCGACCGGACCCTCTCTGAGCGAGCAAGAAAGCTCGACTTCAGACACGCTGCACCCATCGACTGCAGAAATCCGATGGAAATCGATTCCCAAACAGCCGATTCTGGATTGCATGGCTTGTAGCCGGTCACCGCGTCTATCAAGATTAATGAGCAAAACACCAAGAGGAGAGGAAATCGTCATCTGCATAACTCAGGATGATAGCCTAAGCTCGGGCGCTTCAAAGCTCGATGAAGTCAAACAAAATATTGACCATAGCCTAGGACGACATAGAACCCTAAGAAAAAAGGGGTTTCTTCCGTCCCCTTTGAGATTACTCAACAACGGTGACCTTTGCCATGTAATCGGGATCGACCACAGCGCCATTAGCGGCGTCATCGCCCTTC
>JADZAO010000090.1 GCA_020852535.1 Paracoccaceae bacterium
AATCAAGCAGATTGACGAAGAAGGCAATGAAGTTTGGAAGCGCTTTGACACCACGCCGGGCCGTCTGCGGCTTGGAAACCTGCTGCCCCTGAATGCTAAGGCACCGTTTGACCTCGTCAACCGTTTGCTGCGCAAAAAGGACGTGCAGGCCGTTATCGATACAGTCTACCGCTACTGCGGCCAGAAAGATTCGGTGATTTTCTGTGACCACATCATGGCTCTCGGTTTCCGTGAAGCTTTCCGTGCCGGTATTTCTTTTGGCAAGGATGACATGCTGATCCCGGATTCCAAATGGACCATCGTGAATGAAGTTCGCGATCAAGTTAAGGAATTTGAACAGCAGTACATGGACGGTCTGATCACTCAAGGTGAAAAGTACAACAAGGTTGTCGATGCTTGGTCTAAGTGCTCGGACAAAGTGGCGGGCGAGATGATGGCAGAAATTTCGGCGGTTCGTTACGATGATGCGAATGCCGAGAAAGAGCCAAACTCAGTCTACATGATGTCGCATTCGGGTGCACGGGGTTCGCCGGCCCAGATGAAGCAGTTGGGTGGTATGCGCGGTCTTATGGCCAAGCCGTCGGGTGAGATTATCGAAACGCCGATTATCTCAAACTTTAAAGAAGGCCTGACTGTTCTTGAATACTTCAACTCGACCCACGGCGCCCGTAAGGGTCTGGCCGATACCGCATTGAAGACCGCAAACTCGGGTTATTTGACCCGCCGTCTGGTTGATGTGGCACAAGACTGCATCGTGCGTTCTTATGACTGCGGTACGGATCGTGCGATTACGGCGGAAGCTGCGGTCAACGATGGTGAAGTGGTACAAACCCTTGCTGATCGTGTGTTGGGCCGTGTTGCCGCCGATGATGTTTTGGTTCCGGGGACAGATGAGGTAATCGTCGTCGCAGGAGAACTTATTGACGAGCGCCGCGCTGACCTGATCGATCAGGCTGCTGTGCAGGCCATGCGTATTCGTTCACCGTTGACCTGTGAAGCTGAAGAGGGCGTCTGCGCTATGTGCTACGGGCGTGATCTTGCTCGCGGTACTATGGTGAACGAGGGCGAGGCGGTCGGTATTATCGCCGCGCAATCTATTGGCGAACCTGGAACGCAGCTGACGATGCGGACCTTCCATATTGGGGGCATCGCGCAAGGCGCTCAGCAGTCGTTCCTTGAAGCCAGCCAAGAGGGTAGGATCAAGTTCCGTAATGCCACACTTTTGTCCAACGTTAATGGCGAACAGATTGTGATGGGCAGGAACATGTCGATCGCCATTGTGGATGAAGCAGGCGGCGAACGTGCGGTGCATAAGGTGACCTATGGTGCCAAGATCCTCGTTCTTGACGGCGCTGTCGTCAAACGTGGCGCGAAGCTGTTTGAATGGGATCCTTATACCCTGCCGATTATCGCGGAAAAAGGCGGCGTTGCCCGCTTCATCGATCTGATCTCAGGGATTTCCGTGCGTGAGGATACCGATGATGCGACCGGCATGACACAGCGTATTGTGTCCGATTGGCGTTCTGCGCTTAAAGGTAACGAGCTGAAGCCTGAAGTTGTCGTGGTGGATCCGGTAACGGGCGAACCAGTGTATGCCGACAATGGCAGCCCGATCAGCTACCAGATGTCGGTGGATGCGGTTCTCTCTGTCGAAGACGGTCAGGAGATCCGTCCTGGTGATGTGGTTGCCCGTATCCCGCGCGAAGGTGCGCGAACCAAGGACATCACTGGTGGTCTGCCGCGTGTGGCTGAACTCTTTGAAGCTCGTCGCCCGAAAGACCATGCGATTATTGCAGAGATGGATGGCTATGTCCGCTTCGGCAAAGACTATAAGAACAAGCGCCGCATTACGGTCGAACCCGTCGATGAAACGTTGAAAGCTGTCGAATATATGATCCCCAAGGGCAAGCACATTCCTGTTCAGGAAGGTGATTTCGTTCAGAAGGGTGATTATATCATGGACGGTAATCCGGCTCCGCACGATATCTTGCGTATTTTGGGTGTCGAGGCTCTGGCAAATTACATGATCGATGAAGTGCAAGACGTGTATCGCCTACAAGGCGTGAAGATAAACGACAAGCATATCGAAGTGATTGTTCGCCAGATGCTGCAAAAACTGGAAATTCTCGAAGGTGGTGACACCACGCTCCTCAAAGGGGAACAGGTCGAGAAGATCGAGCTGGACGACGAGAACCGAAAAGCCCGCAACCGTGGCGGACGCGAGGCCAAGGCGGAACCGGTCCTTCTGGGGATTACGAAGGCGTCCTTACAGACCCGTTCATTCATCTCGGCAGCGTCTTTCCAAGAAACTACCCGTGTGCTGACCGAAGCTTCTGTTCAGGGTAAGCACGACAAGCTGGTCGGCCTGAAAGAGAACGTTATCGTTGGACGTTTGATCCCCGCAGGGACTGGTGGTGCCGCGAGCAAGGTGAAGAAGATCGCCTCGGGTCGTGACCAGACGGTCATTGATGCGCGGCGCTCGGAGGGTGAAACCGCCGCAGCGCTAGCCGCTCCGGTGCCGATGACCGAAATGGAGGAAGTGTTCGGTATGGCCGACACGACCGAAAGCCGCGATTGATCGCAGCCAAAAAATGACGAAGGGCCGTCGTAGCGATACGGCGGCCCTTTTTCTTTGCAGAGGATGCTGCTCTTTTTAAATCACATACACCTTTAGCCGCACGCACTTTTTAAGCGTGACGATCGACAGGTTGCTCATATCGATGTCACACATCGCGGGCGCGTGACGATCAAACTACATTAATTTCCAGTGTGCGATGGTCGGAATTGTTGACCTTTTCGGCGTGATATTCTTGCTGATCTGTTTTTAAGAAGATAGGAAAGTAACCTGAGCATTTATGCGGTGCCGCTAAAGGGGCATCTGGTGAATCATTATGAACAAAATTATGTTTTGTCGTTCGATGTGACGGATAAGGTTCTTTTCATAGGGGGGTGCCCCAATTCCGGGGCCGAGAGATTGAGTTTGGATACCAAAACCGGAGTTTATGCCAAATTTGGATCCTTTGTCGTCGATGCGGTTTGTTTCTATGCGCGTTGATCTTCCCGCCCCGTTGGCTGTTGCTCTGGCTTCGACGATGGTCATGCTGCCCTTTGTTTTGGTGCCGTCCCTCGACATTTTTGTGTCGGGGCTTTTCTTCGATGGCAGAGGGTGGATGGGCGGTGCGCTGTCAGAAACCTTCCGCTTTATTTTCTGGCGGTTGTCGGGGTTGGTACTTTTTTCTGCTTTCGTGTTCTGGGTTGCTTCTCTGGTCCGCAAGAGGAGCACATTCGGTGGGTCGGCTCGCTTTTGGGGGCTTATCGTGCTGGTCTATGTACTCGGCCCAGGATTGGTGGCGGATGGTCTGCTTAAACGGTTCTGGGGCCGCGCCCGCCCTGCTGATGTTACAGACTTTGGTGGCACGCTCAATTTCACCCCGCCCTGGATGCCTTCGGACCAGTGTCTTTTTAATTGTTCATTTGTATCGGGTGAAGTGTCGGGGTCCACTGCAACTGCCATTTCCCTGCTGCTTGTCCTTGAGCTGTGGCGCATGCGGGTCACGCCGTTCGTTTATAGCCTGCTGGCCTTGCTTTCGCTGGCGCTGCCGCTGATGTCGGCGTTGCAACGTATGGCTTCGGGGCGACATTTTCTTTCGGATGTGATTTTTGCCGCGCTCTCCGTTTTGTTTGCCGCTAGCCTTTTGCGCGTGCTCTTGTTCGGGCGTGATAGTCCCGTCGAATAAAGACCAGCGGCCAAGAGCGCCCGTTGACAACCCCTGCGACTCCCCCTATACGCCCGCTACCTCGTCTTGCGACCGTAACGGTTTTGCTGATTTGGTGCTTAAAATTGAGTGGTTATGATCCGGGCCCCTGCGCCCCGATCCTCTGAAATTAGATCGCGTCGTCCCTGCGTAGGGGGCGTATGCGGTTTTGGTGTTTTGTGGTGTGCACAAGGCACCGTCGAGAAGTAGTGCACTGGGTTCGGTGCGAGTATTGACAGCGCAACACGGGGAACGTGAATGCCAACTATTCAACAGCTAATCCGCAAACCGCGGGAGGCGAAAGTACGACGCTCCAAGTCGCAGCACTTGGAATCTTGTCCGCAGAAGCGTGGTGTTTGCACTCGAGTCTACACTACCACTCCGAAGAAGCCGAACTCCGCTATGCGTAAAGTCGCCAAGGTGCGTCTGACGAATGGCTTCGAAGTTATCAGTTATATTCCGGGCGAAAAGCACAACCTTCAGGAACACTCTGTTGTTCTTATCCGTGGTGGTCGCGTGAAAGACCTTCCTGGTGTGCGTTACCATATTCTGCGCGGCGTTTTGGACACCCAAGGTGTCAAAGAACGTCGTCAGCGTCGTTCGAAATACGGCGCCAAGCGTCCGAAGTGAGGAATTAGAGCATGTCACGTCGTCACGCCGCTGAAAAACGCGAAATCCTGCCCGACGCCAAGTATGGTGACCGGGTTTTGACTAAGTTTATGAACAACTTGATGCTTGATGGGAAAAAGTCCGTCGCTGAATCGATTGTTTACGGTGCCCTGTCTCGTGTTGAGCAGCGCCTCAAGCGCCAGCCGATTGACGCTTTCCACGAAGCGCTGGAAAATGTTAAACCTTCCGTCGAAGTACGTTCGCGCCGCGTCGGTGGTGCGACCTATCAGGTTCCCGTCGAAGTTCGCACTGAGCGTCGTGAGGCGCTCGCGATCCGTTGGCTCATCATCGCTGCTCGCAAGCGCAATGAGAACACTATGGAAGAGCGTCTTGCCGCAGAGCTGGCGGATGCGGTTAACAACCGCGGCACGGCTGTGAAGAAGCGTGAAGACACTCACAAGATGGCCGACGCGAACAAAGCGTTCAGCCATTATCGCTGGTAAGGGATCACCATGGCACGTGACTATCCGCTTGATCGCTACCGTAACTTCGGAATCATTGCCCACATTGATGCAGGCAAGACGACGACTTCGGAACGTATCCTTTATTATACCGGCAAGTCTCACAAGATTGGCGAAGTCCATGATGGCGCTGCTACGATGGACTGGATGGAACAAGAACAGGAACGCGGTATTACGATTACCTCGGCGGCTACGACTACTTTCTGGAACCGTCAGGTTGATTCGAATGCCGGTCTTGGCGATAAATCTACTAAGTATCGTTTCAATATCATTGATACTCCCGGCCACGTCGACTTTACGATCGAAGTCGAACGTTCGCTTGCGGTGCTTGATGGCGCTGTGGTTTTGCTCGACGGCAATGCCGGTGTAGAACCCCAGACTGAAACTGTGTGGCGTCAGGCCGACCGCTATAAGGTTCCGCGGATTGTGTTCGTCAACAAGATGGACAAGACCGGTGCCGATTTCTTTAACTGCGTCAGGATGATCAAGGATCGCACCGGCGCGCACGCCGTTCCGATCGTTCTACCGATCGGTGCCGAAGAAAAGCTTGAAGGCATCGTCGATCTTGTGACCATGGAAGAGTGGGTCTACCAAGGTGAAGATCTTGGTGCCTCGTGGGTTCGCCAGCCGATTCGCGCCGACCTCCAAGACGCCGCAGCCGAATGGCGCATGAATCTGATCGAAACCGCTGTCGGTCAGGACGATGCCGCGATGGAGGCGTATCTTGAAGGCAATGAGCCCGATGCAGAAACTCTGCGTGCATTGATCCGTAAGGGTACGCTCGCTATCGACTTCATTCCCGTGTTGGCCGGTTCTTCGTTTAAAAACAAGGGTGTTCAGCCTCTTTTGAACGCCGTGATTGATTATCTGCCTTCGCCGCTCGATGTGCCGCCCTATATGGGATTTGCTCCGGGTGATGAGACAGAAACTCGTAACATTGCGCGTTCGGCAGATGACGATCAGCCCTTCTCGGCGCTGGCCTTTAAAATCATGAACGACCCCTTCGTTGGTTCGTTGACCTTTACTCGCATCTATTCTGGCAAATTAGCCAAGGGCGACGGTATGTTGAACGCGACCAAACAGCGTAAAGAGCGAGTTGGCCGTATGATGATGATGCACGCCATTGAGCGTGAGGAAATCTCGGAAGCTTTCGCGGGGGACATCATTGCGCTCGGCGGATTGAAGGAAACTACCACAGGTGACACGCTCTGTGATCCTGCGGCTCCTGTTGTTCTTGAAACCATGACCTTTCCGGTCCCAGTTATCGAAATCGCCGTGGAGCCCAAGACTAAGGCCGATCAGGAAAAGATGGGTATCGCTTTGGCCCGGCTGGCTGCTGAAGATCCTTCTTTCCGCGTGGAAACTGATATCGAAAGCGGCCAGACTATCATGAAGGGTATGGGCGAACTTCACCTTGACATTCTCGTCGATCGTATGCGTCGTGAATTCAAGGTCGAAGCAAATATTGGTGCTCCGCAAGTGGCTTACCGTGAGACGATTTCGCGCGAGCACGAGATCGATTATACTCACAAGAAGCAGACTGGTGGTACGGGCCAGTTCGCTCGCGGTAAATTGGTCATTACCCCTACGGAACCGGGCGAGGGCTACTCGTTTGAATCCAAAGTGGTCGGCGGTTCCGTCCCTAAGGAATACATCCCCGGCGTTGAAAAAGGTATTAAGTCCGTTATGGACTCGGGCCCGCTTGCAGGCTTTCCGGTGATCGACTTTAAGGTGCAGCTGATTGATGGTGCGTTCCATGATGTTGACTCATCGGTTCTCGCTTTTGAAATAGCCTCGCGCGGCGCGATGCGTGAAGGTCTGAAAAAAGCTGGTGCAAAATTGCTTGAGCCGATTATGAAAGTTGAAGTTGTAACCCCGGAAGAATACACTGGTGGTGTTATCGGCGATTTGACTTCGCGTCGGGGCATGGTCACAGGACAGGACAGCCGTGGCAACGCGAATGTCATTTCAAGTATGGTTCCGCTTGCAAACATGTTCGGCTACATCAACACGCTGCGCTCAATGACTTCGGGTCGTGCCGTGTTTTCGATGGAATTCGATCATTATGACGCGGTCCCGCAGAACATCTCAGACGAGATCCAAAAGAAATACGCTTGACGGTGCGGCGGGGTTAATCCCGCCCTACCAATCCCGTAGGGCGGGGCCTCCCCGCCGCAACCGAACAGAATGAGGAGTCGCCAAATGGCAAAGGCAAAGTTTGAGCGGACGAAGCCGCATGTTAACATTGGCACGATTGGCCATGTTGACCACGGCAAGACGACGTTGACGGCAGCGATCACCAAGTATTTTGGTGAATTTCG
>JADZAO010000091.1 GCA_020852535.1 Paracoccaceae bacterium
GCCGCAGTAGCTCAGCTGGTAGAGCACGTCATTCGTAATGATGGGGTCGGGGGTTCGAGTCCCTTCTGCGGCACCAGCAATCCATAAAATTTAAATTTCTACACACAGTAAGTTGGCTTGTTTCTGCTGTGTATGAGACAGCACCTACTTCTGCGTTGGAAGCAACGACACACTCAGCACGGCCTGCAAAAGATTAGCGAGAAGGGCTGCTACTCAAGATACGCTTTAAATTCCAGCTTTGGTAGAAAGCCATTCCCAATAATCGGCAAAAGCTATTCTAGCGCCTTTTTCTTTGAGTTGCTCAGGCTGCTAGGCTTTTCAATTCGAAACGGGCTTTCAACCCGTTTAAGTGCGTATAAGGAAGAATGCCCCGATGCTGAAGCATACCAACAATAATACCGGGATGCAGACCTACCTCATCTGCAAATCTTCTAACTGCTGCTTCTGATCTCGGCTTTGTCTTGCAAAACTCGGCAAAGCACGATCTGCCGACTAGATTATTCTCGGCCCAAGCATCAGCCTCATCTTCCGCACCATCGCCTACTCCGCCTTGATCGTCAGCAAACGTACGCCCTCGATGAAGCATAATGTGGCCTGCCTCATGAAAAAACGTCCACCAAAAGTGATCATTAGATTTCATTCGAAGAGACATTTGAATAATGGCATGATTTTTATCAATCCACCGAGCCGAGCCGAACAATTTAGTCCGCGAAAGTAGGGGTTCGAACACGACGGCAACACCAGACTGAGCACAGATATCAATCATTTTTGGAAAGAAGCTCTCTAGAGGCTCGCGCGTCATATTGCGTACTTCTATGAGGGCCTCTTCAAATAATTTCTTATCAAATGGCGCAAGGTTCATGCTGCGAGCTTTTTGCTCACCAAGCATCAGCCATACGGCAAGATGATTTTCATCAGACTGAAAGGATTTTGAATGCCGATGCTGCACAGCCAAGTTTAGAAGTCTATCTTCTAAGGCCCCCGGCGTCCCAATTTTCAGAAGCGTCAGGATGCTCTCAAGCATTGACCCTGCACTTGCACCTTTCCGTAGGACGCCTAGTTTTATTAGCTCCTTAATGGGAAACTTTGCCAAAAAAGACTTCGTTTCCGCGGCATTCGGCTGACAATTTTTTCTCGCTTCGTAGAGATTCCAATCGGCCTGCAGCTTTGTCCAAATATGCGCCTTCATCCCGAGCACATGCTCAAGTTTGAGCGCGGTTTCTGCTGAAACCGGGTTAGTTCCATTTATGATTGTACTAACGAGCTTCGGCGTTAGCCCTGTTAAGCGTGCAAATTCTGCCTGTGACCAACCCTTTAGTTCGATGTATTCGGCTAAGTGCTCGCCTGGGTGTATGGCCCAGTCAGGGGACCATCCCTCCGCTTTTACAACCTCGCTACACATCCCAACTTCCTTCCCACCTCATCGGGTCAGTGGTAGTCGATGACCCCGATAATACGAATTTTTGTAACTTTCTTTAGGTTAACTTGCTCACGAGCAAACTCGTCATCAGAAGGCCATATAGGTTCGAAAATAAGGCGCCAATTTTCATTTACGTCGACAGCAAAACGCCCGGTGTCTTTACCCTTCAGCGGGTGACATCGTGTCGGCGGTTCACTAGGTACTTCTGCAAGGTTTTGAGCATTTTGCAGCACCCCAAGCCTCATCTTCAGACGTTTAGCTCTATCGCCATATGCCGCAATCATCTTCGTTTCGACTTCCAGCCGCTTTTTCAGTTTCTTATTTGCATACTCAAAATGCATCAGCGGCTCGTGTTACTTAATAGGTAATAATATTCGAAACATTACGCAATAGGTAACACACAGTCATAAAAATTACAAGCACCTTGCCAGGGAAAAGAACATCAAGATATGAGAGATAACAAAGAGATAGCGCCCTTTAAGCGGGTAAATCCCCGAATAATTAGCTATCTGGTTGCACGAAACTCCTCTTGATGCGTTAGTCTTAAAAAGGCACGCCGCAGGGTCTACTGCGGATAAAATAGCTAAAGCCACTACTCCGAGTATGACTACGTTGCACATGCAGCTAAACGGTCACTATCTGTGAACCTCTCATCCTATATTTTTTTGCGCCAATCAAATCTTAAAAAACCGCACACACCATTGCAGCGCCCGGTTCCGCAGTCTAGGCTGCACCCCATGCCAAAGAACCAGTTCAGCCACGTCACCACATGGGTTTTTGACCTCGACAACACACTTTACCCACCGCACATACGCCTCTTTGACCAAATTGAGGCGCGCATGACCGACTGGGTCTCGCGCAAACTTGGCGTCAGCAGCGATCAGGCCGACCACCTCCGCGCTACTTATTGGAGCCTTTACGGCACCACTCTTGCGGGCCTCATGGCCGAACATGACATTGAGCCGTATGATTTTCTTGCACATGTCCACGACATCGACTTCTCGGTGCTCTCGCCCGACACCGCCCTTGTTCGCCATATTGCCGCTCTACCTGGACGCCGCATCGTTTATACCAACGCCGATACACCCTATGCGCATCGCGTTCTTACCGCCCGTGGCCTCAACGGGCTATTTGACGCGGTCTACGGCGTTGAACACGCAGACTTCCGTCCCAAACCCGAACGCGCCGCCTTCGAAACAGTCTTTGCGCTCGACTCTCTCGACCCATCTACAGCGGCAATGTTCGAAGATGACGCCCGAAACCTCATAGTGCCCCACGCTTTGGGCATGCGCACCATCCACATCGCCCCCGAGGCTGCACCCGCTCCGCATATCCATCATCATAGCGACGATCTGACCAGTTTCCTCGCACGCCTCACTACCCCCTGACTATTCACCCGTCTATGATCGCGCGGCGACGCCGCAACACGTTTCCTTTGCCTGCAGGCCAAAATTACAAAAACCTCATGGAAAACCTTCCGCCTCATCACCGTGGCCGGTCACCATCTCTGGCCATCACCGCATCGGGTTTAAAATCAGGGTAGTGTTCTAGCGGCTTGTAATCTTTTTCATATTGGTGATTTTTAGATAAAGGCTTTCGGCTTTGCCGCCGTGCTAGGGGCCTTTGCGCTCTTTCTCTGGGTCACGCTGACCTGACAGGCGGGTTTTTTTTCCAATGTACCATACGACCGACATATTGATTTCCGGCGGTGGCGTCGCTGGCCTCACCGCAGCCGCAGCTTTCGGCTCAGTGGGATTCTCGGTCGTGATCGTAGATCCCGAACCGCCCATCACCACGATGGAGGCAGAAGGCGCAGATCTTCGTTCTACCGCTTTTCTGCAGCCCTCGATCCCCGTGCTGGCCGCAGCGGGCCTCTGGTCCCGGCTTGAGCCTTTTGCTGCCCCGCTACAAATCATGCGGATCATCGACGCGGGCGGCAAAACCGCCAAGCCGCGTATCATCAAAGATTTTGATGCTTGCGAAATCTCTGAGCAGCCCTTTGGCTGGAATCTCCCCAATTGGCTTTTGCGCCGTGAAATTTCAGCACGCCTTTGCGACCTTTCCAACGTCAGTTTCCGTCCCGGGATTGCCACCACTGCACTTTTGACCCGAGAAACCGAAGCCCTCGCTACCCTCTCTGATGGTACCCGCATCCGCGCTCGCCTCATAATCGCGGCCGATGGCCGCAACTCCTTCGTGCGCGAGGCCCTTGGGATTTCGGTAAAGACCACCCACTACGGCCAAAAAGCGCTGGCTTTTGCCGTCACCCACCCGATCGCGCACAAGAACATTTCAACCGAGATTCACCGCTCCGGCGGCCCCTTCACGCTCGTCCCGCTGCCTGACCACAAGGGCACGCCCTGCTCGGCTGTCGTCTGGATGGAAACTGGCCCCAACGTCCAACGCCTCGCAGCGCTTTCACCAAAAGAGTTCGAAGCCGAGATGAACATCCGCTCTTGCCACATCCTCGGCCCGCTTAGCCTAATCAGCCGCCGCACGGTCTGGCCAATCATCACCCAATCGGCGGCCCGCATGACAGGCGAGCGCACCGCACTAATGGCCGAAGCTGCCCATGTCATACCCCCCATCGGTGCACAGGGACTAAACATGTCCATCGCCGATCTGAACGCGCTTCTAACCCTCGCAGAACAAAACCGTGACGACCTCGGCAGCGCCACGATGCTCGAGAGCTACCACCGCAACCGCCATCTTGACATCACCATTCGCCTCAAGGGCATCGACGCATTAAATCGTGCCTCAATGATGGGCGCACAAAGCCTGCGCGACCTACGAGCCACCGCCCTAAACGCGCTCTATTCAGTAGCCCCATTGCGAAAGACACTCATGCGCGCGGGGCTCGGTGTGCGCTGAATATTTCTGCAAAAAATCAAGGCAAAAGGGCTCTTCTACAAAGATCTCCATTTTTTCTTCCTGCCTTGGGACCTTTTACAAAAGGTTCTGCTGCCTAAAGCATCGCTTTTTCCAGCCATACCGACGTAGCGAGCATGTCCTTGGGCTTATTTAAGCTAAAAAGGCACAGCAGAAAGGTTTTGAACTCAGCTTTCTCGCCCAGATGCAAGGGCATATCCGCCGCGATCTGCATGCCCTGCGCAGGAGACTTGGACCCATTTTAGGCATCATCAACATTATCATTTATCACATGTCGGGCACCTGATAGCCCTCGGCAGCAACCAAAGGCGCGGTCTTACCCCAAAGGCCCTGGCCGCCGCTCTTCGGTCAGGAGCACATTGGCCTCGACGTTTCCCACTCCCGGCAGGGTCATAATCCGCCGCCGCAGCACCCGCTCGAAATCTGCAATGTCGCGGGCCACCACACGCAGCCGATAATCAAAGAGCCCCAGCACGTGCTGGATCAACTGTACCTCGGGGATCGCCACCACCGCCCGCTCGAAATCCTCCAAGGAGACCCGCCCCCGCGTCGCCAGTTTCACACCAAGAAAAACCATCACCCCAAACCCCAGCGCCGCGCGATCTACATCGACCTGCACCCCCGCCAGCACACCGGCTTCTTCCAGTCGTTTCACCCGCCGCCACGCGGCAGGCTGGCTCAACCCAAAACGTCGTCCCAGCTCTCCTGCCGAAACACCAGCCTCCAAGGCCAAGGCCCGCAGGATCGCACGGTCCGTATCATCCAAATCAATCACAGCGGCAGCGCCTCCACATCCTTAATTGTGGAGACCAGCATCAGCGCATCCACCTCGGCGATATGGGGCAGGGATAAAATCCGCTGCCGATACACTTCCTGATAATGCGCCATATCGCGTGCGATGACGTTCAGCCGCACATCGACCCGGCCTAAAAACGTCTCGATTGCCACTACCTCCGGCACGTCCCGTGCTGCTGTGATAAAATCATCAAAGGACCGCGGATCGGCCTTATCAATAGTAAAGCGCAACGACACTTCCACCTCGTAGCCTAACCGCCGCCAATCGACCCGTGCCCTCTCGGCCCGTATCACCCCTGCATTGCGCAATCGCTCCAGCCGCCGCCAGAGCGTCGCTGCCGTCACCCCCGCCCGCTCTGCTAGATCGACCCGAGGCAAGGCAGGATCGGCAAGATAATGTCGCAGCACTCTGCGGTCCGTATCGTCAATTTGCATGATATTTTCACAAAAAGTATATATGGCGCATGATATTATTCAAAAAAAGAATATTATAGAATAATAATGCACAATCCAACAGAAAAATACGCGTATTTTCCTCCCATCGAATTCCCAAAGGAGCAACGCCATGCGCGTCTATTACGATCGTGACTGCGACATCAACATGATCAAGGATAAAAAAATCGCCATCCTCGGCTACGGCAGCCAGGGCCATGCCCATGCCCTTAACCTGCGCGACTCAGGTGCCAAAAACCTCGTCGTCGCCTTACGCGAAGGCTCCCCCTCTACCAAGAAAGCCCAAAGTGAAGGCCTAAAGGTCATGGGCATCGCCGAAGCCGCTGCATGGTGCGACGTAATCATGTTCACCATGCCTGACGAATTACAGGCCGATACCTACAAAAAATACGTCCATGATAACTTGCGCGAAGGTGCTGCAATAGCCTTCGCCCACGGCTTAAACGTCCATTTTGGCTTAATTGAGCCCAAAAAGGGCGTCGATGTCATCATGATGGCCCCCAAGGGCCCTGGCCACACCGTACGTGGCGAATACACTAAAGGCGGCGGCGTCCCCTGCCTTGTCGCGGTCCATCAAGATGCGACGGGCAAAGCGATGGAAATCGGCCTCTCCTACTGCTCGGCCATCGGCGGCGGTCGCTCGGGCATCATCGAAACCAACTTCCGTCAGGAATGCGAAACCGACCTCTTTGGGGAACAAGCCGTACTCTGCGGCGGTCTAGTTGAGCTGATCCGCATGGGTTTTGAAACCCTCGTCGAAGCGGGATACGAGCCAGAAATGGCCTATTTTGAATGCCTGCACGAAGTGAAGCTGATCGTGGATCTCATCTACGAAGGCGGCATCGCCAACATGAACTATTCGATCTCGAACACTGCCGAATATGGCGAATATGTCAGCGGGCCACGCATTCTGCCCTACGAAGAGACCAAGGCCCGCATGAAAGCCGTACTAACCGACATCCAAACCGGTAAATTCGTACGCGACTTCATGCAAGAAAACGCCATCGGCCAGCCGTTCTTTAAAGCCACCCGCCGCATCAACGACGAACATCAGATCGAGAAAGTCGGCGAAAAACTTCGCGCCATGATGCCATGGATCTCCAAAGGCAAGATGGTCGACCGCTCGCGGAACTGATCGGTTTTTCCCAAGTTAACTTAAAAAAAGGACGGCCTAAGAGGGCCGTCCTCACAAAAATTCCCTTGCACCCCACACGTAGTCACACTAATACCCCCCACGGAGTGCGGGCGTAGCTCAGGGGTAGAGCATAACCTTGCCAA
>JADZAO010000092.1 GCA_020852535.1 Paracoccaceae bacterium
CAGGCTTTCAGTTCCCGTTCCCAGTAGCCGTCGTAACGGCCTGCTGCAACATAGGCGAGGTCCAACGCGGCAGCTCCCCAGCGGCGCACGCCGGCGCAAGCAGGCATCAAGCGAGCGAGGTCTTGCAACGTAGCGGGCAGGGTCGATTTTGCGCCGAAGGGCACGCCCGTGGCGAATACAGCGTCCACCATACTGCGGCGGCCTGAGACCCGCATACGGCTATCGTTCAGCCATGCGCCTGCGCCTTTCTCGGCCCAGAACATCTCGTCTTTGGCGGCGTCGAAGACCACGCCCGAAACGATCTCTCCCTTGTGTTCGAGCGCTATTGAGACGGCCCAATGTGGCATACCGTGCAAAAAGTTCGTGGTTCCATCGAGCGGGTCGACAATCCAGCGGCGGGTTGGGTCAGCGCCTTCAGTTTCGCCGGTTTCCTCGCCCAGCCAACCATAGGTAGGGCGGGCACCGAGAAGATCTTCTTTGATAATGCGCTCTGCTTTGTGATCAGCTTTTGAGACGAAATCGCCAGGGCCCTTTGACGAGACCTGAAGGTTTTCGACTTCGCGAAAGTCTTTGACGAGACTGCGTCCGGCCTTACGAGCGGCCTTGATCATCAGGTTCAGGTTTGCGCTGCCTTGCATCGTCATGCTCCGTGGGGTCAAGCGCGGTGAATTACACAAGAGGACAGGTAAAGGAAAGGGGAGAGACGCTAGGGCGTCACTGCTGTATCTGCCGCAGATACGCCTGCCAACTTGAGAATTCAGTCGCGTTGCAATTTAACTGGCTCGGATCGTCCAAGCCGCAAAAAATGCGCTATGAAAGGTTTGGTCGCATCTTCTTCCCGCGTAGCGGCGTAAAGCCTTTTAGTCACAGTTTGGGGTCCGAGGGGTCGGGTGATGTAATCGTTATTGGTGCGGATATTACGCAGCACCCAGTCAGGCAAAACAGAAACACCGCGGTTTGATCCGACCAGCATTAGGATCACGGCAGTCAATTCGACTTGCCGTTGTCCACGTGGCTCGACACGGGCGGGGATAAGGAGTTCTGTAAACACGTCCAGCCTATTGCGAGCCACGGGATATGTGATGAGTACCTCGTCACGAAAATCCTCAGCCGCAATAAAAGGTTTCGAGGCAAACGGATGATCCTTGGCCGCAACAAAGGTTGGATGGTAATCAAAGAGTGGGTTAAAGATGACGCCGTCGATTTGTGACGGATCGGAGGAGATTACGAGGTCTACATCCTCGCGCAACAAAGCGGGCAGCGCATCGAAGGCGAGACCCGCACGGATATCAACATCAATGTCAGGCCATGCGTGGCGAAACAGTCCCAACACTATGAAAAGCCATTCAAAACAGGCGTGGCATTCGATGGCGATATGCAGACGCCCTGTCTTGCCGGATTTCAGGGTGCGGAACTCCTCTTCCAGTGCGTCGATTTCGGGTAGGATGCGTTCCGCAAGTTTGAGCATACGCAAACCGGCAGCAGAAAGGCGAAGCGGTTTGGCGCGGCGTACGAAGAGTTCGACCCCTGCCTGGTTTTCTAGCCCCTTTACCTGATGCGACAGTGCGCTTTGAGTCATGTTCAATATGTCGGCGGCTCGGGCGAGGCCGCCTGCCTGATGAATGGCGCGTATGGTACGAAGATGGCGAAATTCTAGATGCATAGAATAATGCGTAGCTTTCATTAAGAACATGCATATTATGAGTTTTTATCATAAGATGTAATTTGGAACAAGGGGACAACATGAGGAGACCGTCATGACCCATCCGCTGCGTATCAGTTTCGAATTTTTTCCGCCCCAAACGCTGGACGCGTCATTCCGGCTGTGGGAGACGGTCCAAATGTTAGCGCCCCTGAAGCCTTCTTTCTCTTCAGTCACCTATGGCGCAGGTGGAACCACCCGCAAACTGACGCATGAGGCCGTCGCCACGATCAGGCAAAATTACGGGCTGAATATCGCAGCACATCTGACTTGCGTGGATGCAACCAAGGTCGAGACTCTAGAAATCGCCGAAGCCTATGCGGCTGCAGGTGTCACCGAGATCGTGGCGCTGCGTGGTGATGCTCCTAAGGGGGCTGCGCGGTTTGAGGCCCATCCCGAGGGGTTTGCCTCGTCAGTCGAGTTGGTCGAGGCGCTAACCAAGACCGGTAAGTTTAAAATTCGCGTGGGCGCTTACCCTGAACCGCATCCTGATGCCGTTAATTCTTTTGCCGACGTAACATGGTTAAAACGCAAGATTGATGCGGGGGCGACCAGCGCTATAACTCAGTTTTTCTTCAACACCGATAGCTTCTTTCGCTTCCGTGATGCCTGCGTGAAAGCAGGAATCACAGCCCCCATCATTCCCGGCATCCTACCTATTATCAGTTGGGAGGGTGCCAAGAAATTCTCCGCTCGTTGCGGCACGCAGGTGCCTCCGGCGCTTGATGAGGCTTTTCGTCTGGCCATTCGCGATGGGCAGGAAGAATCGCTGGCGTTGACACAATGCACTTCGCTTTGTGCGCAGCTGATTAAGGGCGGGGTGGAAGACCTGCATTTTTATACGCTGAATCGTCCTCACTTAACGCGCGAAGTAGTGCGGGCCTTAGGGATAACCACCGATGTCGCGCTGGAAAAGGTGGCTTAAAACTATCTAAATTCATGCACCCCGAAAGTTTGTAGTAAACTGGGTGTTTGCTGGTCATAGAAATCTACCGCAGATTTAGAGTCCGACGGTGGTAGGCATGATCACAAAAGCCGTCCGCCGTTTTTGTTTCGACAGATGAGCGAATCCGCGCGGAGCAGCGCGGGATTTTGGCAACGGTTTATATTTGTAAAGCCCTCACCAAGACAAGATTCTTCCTCGCCCCTTGTGAGGTGACGGGTTTGGGCGTTATCGTCGGACAAAATCATATCAGGATGACTTTCTGTGCTAAAACCTGTTTTTGTCCTCAATGGACCAAACTTAAACCTTCTAGGTCTACGCCAGCCCGAAATATACGGGCGCGAGACGTTGGATGATGTGATCGATGCTTGTTCTACGCTGGCCGAGGAATTGGGGCTGACCGTCCGTTTTCACCAGTCCAACCACGAAGGAGCACTGGTCGACTGGATACATCAAGCACGGAATGAGGCTTCGGGAATCATCATCAATCCTGCTGCCTATGCTCATACGTCAGTCGCCATTCTGGACGCGCTCAATGCGTTTGAGGGGCCCGTGCTTGAAGTGCATATTTCAAACATCTACTGCCGCGAGACTTTTCGCCACAATTCTTATGTATCGATGCGAGCCGAAGGCGTGATCTCCGGTTTTGGGACCGAGGGATACTACCTTGCGTTGCGCCGGATGAAAACGCTTGTTTCTAAATGATCCTGCCGATGTTGTAGGCGATCGCACCCTGTCACACCCATGTGGCAATGTGACCTGCGAACAAAGGCAATGTGCTGATCAAGCAAGTGCCCGATTTTGGTACACAGATACATGGAATGGGTTACAAAATTCACCTCAGACAACATTGACATGGTCCTGCCGGAGCAGACGCTATCAGCACGGGACCTATTTCGATAGTGAGGGGACGCCTTTTGCTAGTCGATGATCGCTTCCGTTTGCACAAGTTGACCGCGCTTTATGACCTAGCGGGCGCAGCGGTCGATATGACATTGCCAGACGTACTGCCTAATGTCATTCCCGACGAGCCTGCGGGTCCTGCAGTGGTGCAAGCTCTTACACTTGCCCAAACGGGTTGTGCTTTTCGTATTGGGCTTGAGGATGCCGCTGCGCCCATTGATGCGAAGCTGCCGGTTTTTGAGACGCTGACTTCGGGCTCGTCGGGGCGTCCGCGTCGGATTCTACGTACTCAGCAATCTTGGGTGGCGAGTTTTTTGGTGAATGCGAAGCTGTTTAAGCTGGGACCGAAAGTGCGGCTCGCCGTACTAGGACGGCTGGTGCATTCGCTGCCGCTTTACGGAGCGTTGGAGGGGGCCTGTCTGGGTTGTTCCGTGTATCTGTTGGGCGGGGCGCGTCCGGACCGGCAGCGGACGTTGATGGCTTCGCAGGCAATTGAGGTGGTCTATGCCACCCCGTCGCAATTGCGAATGCTGGTTGATGCGGGAGGTCCCGTGTTGAGTTCCTTACGTGTGGTACTGGTTGGGGGATCAAAGCTTGACGTTACCTTGCGTAAAGCGCTGGCATTGTTAGCTCCTACAGCCGAGGTGCGCGAGTTCTACGGCGCTGCTGAGGCGAGTTTCATCACAATGGCAGATACGGATGCCTCGGTGGATTCAGTCGGCAAAGCCTATCCGGGTGTGCATATTATTATCCGCAACCAAGAGGGCGAGGCTTTGAAGGACGGGGCGGTGGGCGAGGTTTGGGTAAACTCGCCCTATCTCTTTAAAGGTTATACAAGCGAGGATCATGGCGGGGCACAGCGGGCAGGGAATTGGCTTTCGGTGGGTGAATGTGGCTGGATGCAAAAAGGTGAATTGTATCTGGTTGGACGGGCTGGACGCATGGTCACTGTAGCTGACCAGAATGTCTTTCCTGAAGAAATCGAGACATTTTTGGGTGCCCAAGAAGGCGTAATGCGGGTGGCGGTACTACCAAAGCGTGATGCATTGCGCGGAGTTATCATGGTGGCCGTGGTGCAGGGTGATCAGTCCTGCGAAGCGGCGCTGTTAAAAGCGGGGCGTGATAGATTCGGGCCGCTCAAAGCGCCACGGGCCATAATCTGGCGCGAGGAATGGCCGATGCTTGCCTCGGGCAAATCCGACCTTGTCCGCTTGCAGGCCGAGGTGGGGCTGTGAGGAAGGCCTTCGTCATCGCGGCACGGCGGACGGCGGTGGTACCGCGTGGTGGTGCGTTTCGCGACTTGACGGTTGATGCGCTAGGTGCGGCTGTGCTTCGGGCGATTCTTGCGGATGCGGGCGTGGCAGCGGAAGCTGTGGACGAGGTGATTGTTGCCAATGTCATTGGTGAGGGGGGAAATTCGGCACGGCGGATTGCGCTATTGGCGGGATTGCCCGAGCGAGTGGCAGGCCTGACGATTGATCGGCAATGCGCAGGCGGGCTGGATGCGCTTTTGCTAGCGCAAGCGTTGGTGGCGGCGGGAGCGGATGTAGTGGTCGCAGGTGGGGTCGAGAGTTATTCGCAGGCTCCTGAACGGCGGATGCCGGGGGAAAAGGCGCCATACGCAGAGGCGCGCTTTACGCCCTGGCCTGAACGCGACCCCGATATGGCCGAAGCGGCTAATTTGCTCGCGCGGCGAATGGGAGTTTCACGCGAGGCAATGGACAGTTGGGCCATAAGCAGCCATGCGCGAGCGCTTGCAGCGCGGGAAAATTTACGAGCCGAAATCGTGCCTGTGGCAGGGGTTATTGACGATGCTTTTACACGGGTTTTGCAGCCCCACTTAACGGCACGGGCCAAAGTAATTTCGGGCGAGATCACGGCGGCAAATGCGGCAGTGGCCGCCGATGGAGCTGCATTATGTCTGGTAGTTTCTGAGCGGATCGGGGCTCGGGCTGTCAGGATTATTTCTGGTGCGACGGTAGGTGCCGATCCTGACATGCCCGGCATTGCCCCAGTTGCTGCCATCGCCAAAGCGATGGCAGACGCAGGTTTAACTACTGCTCTTTTGGACCGATGCGAAATTATGGAGGCTTATGCGGTGCAGGCAATGGCCTGTGTGACAGGTACGGGTCTGGATGCAGCGCGTGTAAACATGGCCGGAGGAGCGTTAGCACGCGGCCATCCTATAGGAGCCTCGGGCGCTATTCTTGCAGTGCGATTATTTCACGATCTGAAACACGGTTTCGGTCTTGCAGCGATTGCTGCTGCGGGAGGCATTGGGACTGCGTTGGTTTTACAAAGGCCTGACCCGACCTAAAGAAAACGGGGGGCTATTCGCCCCCCGTCGAGTAGTTCTGGTAACTATTAGCTTCCCCCGAAGGCATTCCCAAACAGAAGAAGCGCTCGAAGACTTAGCTGCGCGATAGCAGTGAATCGGGCCGCATCTTCGCAATACCGCGGGTGACGACGCCTGCAAGCACGCATTTGATCAGGTCGCCCGGGATGAAGGCTAAGGTAAGAATAGCCGCCTCAATCAGGGTCTTATCCAGCTTCACTGCCATACCAACAATGCCGAAGGCATAAAGGACAGGGATACCACCGATTAGGCTGCCCATGAAAGCAGCTTGTGCCAAGGAGCCTTTCCAACGTTCAACGATCAGCCCTGTGACGAAGGCTGAAACCGGAAAACCGATTAGGAAACCTACCGAGGGGCCCGCGAATACGCCAAGACCACCGCGTCCGCCTGACAGCAAGGGCAAGCCAATCGCGACGAGGACAAGAAAGAGGACTACCGAAAGTGCGCCGCGCTTTGCACCGAGCACTGTCCCGCAAAGCATGATGCCCAAGTTTTGGATCGTGATCGGCACGCCGAAAGGCAGGTTAAGAGCAGGTATGAGGCCCATAACCGCGACCAACGCGGTAAAGAGGGCGATATGAGCGATGTTACGTTCCATTGTATATCTGTCTCCAGTTTGGTCTTCTAACTTTAACTTGCTCCGCCCCTTGAACGCAAGGCTTTGACCACATGGTCGGCATCGTCAAGGGCACTAAGGGCGGCAGAAATGAGAATGCGGTGACCCGGACAGCGGGAAAAAAGAGCACGAAAAACTTTGGTTATCTGTGAAATCCGCGTCGAGAGAACAAGGATAAAGCGGATCACCAGTGCAGCCGAAAAAGATAACGTGCGCACGTTGAAGCCGAAGTAGCCAAAAGAAGATAAACCCCATTCTTAGCATCAAAACAAAAGGCGCAGTCAAGCTGGTGGTACGTGCAGTGATCTTCGTATGGCATCTAAAATCTTGCTGTCCTGTCATCCCTGTAAAGGCAGAAATTTTTTCGATGTGTAATATAAACAAGATATCTCCGTCTGCGCAGAGATGACACCGATTCACAGCTTTCGCAGCACATCCGCCACCATCACCACCCCGTCTCGTTCGACTGCGCAAAGCACCCCGCGCAGCCGCAAGGGACGATGGTCCGGTACGGTAATCCAGTCTTTTGCTGCTTTCCCGTAACGTGCTTTCCACTTCACACAGCCAGAATTGAATATCGAAGACACACGCAGGACTGCCGTTCCGCACGCGAGTAGCGTCCCCTCTGGTAGGTTCGCCTCAGACGTATCCAGATCAGCAATAATTGTATCGCCGGGATGCGCTGCGCTATCTCCTTCGCGCCATACCAGATCAAGCACGCGCTTGGGTAGAATCGAAACCTGTATCCGCGGATCGCCCTTGCCATTGGGCAACTTAAGCCATGGCGCGGTCGTCCAACGATCACCCAAAACTCCCTGAGCACGCGTTAGCTCAAGCCGGTCGGGAAACCAGCGCTTGTTATATGCGGGGCGGAAGCATAGTTGCAGCACCTCCGCCGCATCTTTTGGGGCGGCCATCACATGCTGCATGGCCTCCATAAACTCGGCTGCGGTTCTCATCCAACACTCTCCAAGTGACCTTATCTTTATCTTCAAGATTGCCTGATGAAGTAGTGCGATCAAGCATTTTTGTTCCGGATGGCCGCCGCCGCACGAGCGTGTAGTTTTGGACAGCTTAGATCCAGCATAGAGATTCACCTTGATCTTTTAGAGCATTTTCCCGCACAAGAATCCCGAAAAACTCGGGTGTCCCAGAAAGCTCCAGCCTGATCTGAACGGTCAACTTTATCTACGTCCGTCGAAGATAGTCGTTCGTTCAATAAACCAAATTATCAAAGAATACTGCCTGTCCAGCACCATTTGGATGGACAAAGGCCCAGAATACATTCAGTGGCAAACTGCATATATGAGGTAAGAAACAGTGAATCACGATCCAGTACTCCAACTTGGACGAACACCTGAGAACATCTACATTAAGTGTTACAGCCCTACAGTCAGTTACAGGTGGCTTGGTTAACACATCGCTGAAAGCATCAAGAAGGCCTAAGACCGCAACACATAATGGCTCTGGACATATAACAACGATCGCCTGAACATAGATACAGGCAGCATCAGTCCTGCACAGAAACTTAAAGTGACCGCGTAAGTTATACCCCCACGCACCGTTAGAAATGAAAAGATTACCGATGGAGCCGAAAGAGACTACGTAAAACATGTTGAGATGCGAAAACATAACAATGGATTTTGGTTCGTTCCGAGCGTTGGATTGCTGCTCGTTCAACGTCGCGGCCGGGTCAATCACAGGCTTGATCGGGCCGAACGGGGCAGGCAAGACCACCATGTTCAACCTGATTGCAGGCGCATTTCCATGCTCTTCGGGCCGTTTCATGTTTGACGCCAATGACGTGACGGCTTTAACCACTGATCAACGTTTTCATAAAGGCATCGTTCGAACTTTTCAGATTCCGCGTGAGTTTCAATCCCTGACCGTCATCGAAAATTTGATGATGGTGCCTCCTAAACAAGCAGGAGAAAGCCTTTTAAGAAACTGGCTAACTCCACGCGTCACCGCAGTGTCAGAACGCCAAACATATCAACGCGCCTGCGAAGTGCTCGATTTTCTGGAACTTACCCACGTATCACACGAACGAGCGGGTCGTTTATCAGGGGGACAGAAAAAGCTCTTGGAACTGGGCCGCACCATGATGACGAAAGCAAAACTTGTCTTGCTAGACGAGCCAGCGGCGGGGGTGAACCGTACCCTCCTCCGCAAACTGGAAGACAAGATTTCCTATTTAAACAAGGAATGTGGTTACACGTTCATTCTAATCGAGCATGATATGGAGATGATCCAAAAACTGTGTAACCGTGTGATTTGTATGGCGGAAGGTAAAGTTCTGATAGAAGGCAATTTCCAGACCGTGCGATCCGACCCACGTGTACTCGAAGCATATCTTGGTGAACCCCAAGCGGTCAAAGCATGACGGCTATTTTAACCATTAAAGATATCCGCGGAGGATATACCGAGGCTGACATCCTGAACGGTATTTCAATGGAGGTCTCGCGGGGCGAAATTGTCGCAATCGTCGGCCCAAACGGCGCGGGCAAATCAACTGTCATGAAAGCCGTATTCGGGTTGCTAAAAATCCGAGGCGGTAGCATCGACTTTTTAGGCACAGATATCACCGGTTGGTCCCCCAACCACATAGTGCAAGCCGGCATCTGTTACGTACCACAAGTTGAAAATATTTTCACCGAGATGACAGTTCAAGAGAACCTTGAAATGGGGGCTTTTCTGCGCCGCGGTGATTTGTCGGCGGCTTATGACCGCATCTACGGCCTATTTCCGGACCTTGTTTCGAAGCGGCAGGTTGTTTCGGGAAGCCTCTCTGGCGGACAACGGCAGATGCTCGCTATGGGTCGCGCACTAATGCTTGATCCAAAAGTTTTGCTGTTGGACGAACCGACAGCAGGACTATCGCCAAAATACATGGAACAAATATTTCAGATTAGTCGAAACATTCGCGATACTGGAGTAGCCATTCTTCTTGTCGAGCAGCATGCCAAACAAGCGCTAGCCTTCAGCGATCGAGGATATATCCTCGTCGCCGGGACTAACAGGCATCATGGCACTGGCCAAGACCTCCTTACAGACCACTCGGTCGCTGAAATGTTTTTGGGTGGATAGGATAGACGATGATGTTCCTCGATTTAGCGAATTTCTATTTGATCCCTGGAATTGTCATGGGATCAATCTACGCGATCGGGGCCATCGGAATTACACTTGTATTTTCAATTATGCGTCATACCAATCTTGCTCATGGCGATATGGCTACCTTCGGCGCTTTCAGCGCATTAGCATTATTCTCGGCAATCGGAATCTCACCCTACCTAGTGTTGCCCCTCGCGACGGTAATCGTAGGATTTCTATCCATTGTAATTGACTGGATCTTCTACGAGCATCTGCGCAACAAGCCCAAGATTTTGACCACGATTTCTTCATTAGGAGTCGGTTTGATGCTGCGTTCGGTGGTGCAGATCATCTGGGGCGTCAACACGACTGCTTACGTAACCGGTATCAATAAACCCTACAAAATCTTAGGCTTAAAGGTGAAATCAACCGAAATCATTACGTTGGGGGTCTCTGCAGCACTTGTCATAATCCTGATACTGTTTCTGAATCGAAATCGGTGGGGCAAAGCGATGCGTGCAATGTCCAATAGTCCGGACCTTGCACTGATTTCGGGTATCGATAACCGGAAAGTTGTTGCACTGACTTGGTTTGTCGTGGGTGTTTTGTGCTGTTGTGCGGGTTTTTTTCTCGGCATAAACACAGAACTGAAGTCGATGATGGGTTGGAACATACTTTTGCCGACCATTGCAGCCGCTATACTCGGCGGTATCGGGCGCATTGAAGGCGCATTAGTAGGCGGTCTGATCATCGGCCTGATTGAAGAAATGTCCCTAATGGTCATTCCGGCGGAATATAAGGCGGCGAGCTCTTTTGTTGTTCTTTTGCTTGTTTTACTTCTTCGTCCTACTGGGTTTTTCCGCAGCAAGATCATATAAGGAGGCGTGGGCGTGGATATCATTTCGGCATTTAACTACCCCGTCTATCTGGCTATCTTCATTTGCATTTATGGCTGTCTAGCGATCGGTCTAAACGTGCAATGGGGCTTCGCCGGCCTTTTCAATGCGGGCATCGCTGGTTTTTTTGCTGTCGGAGCTTACACCACCTCTATTCTGACTTCTTCTGATTTACCAGACCGGCTTGGCGGCTTCGATCTACCAGTACCGGTTGGAATTCTTGGAGCAATGATATTGTCAGGTATTGTAGCTTGGCCGGTTGGGAAAATCTGCCTGCGTTTTCGCGGAGACTATCTTGCAATTGTAACAATTGGTTTTGCTGAAGTGGTTCGCCTCGTTGTGAGGTCCGAACACTGGCTGACCGGATCGACCAGCGGAATATCCAACGTGCCCCGTCCCTTTGGCAACCTGCCCTATACACAGGCCCAAATTGCCTACTTGGCACTGACAGGCGGAATTCTTTTTGTAGCTTATTTACTAATTGAATGTCAGTCCGTGTCGCCATGGGGGCGAATAATGCGAGCCATTCGTGACAATGAAGGTGCAGCAGCCGCGATGGGTAAAAATATCCCTTTTCGTCGCTTACAAGCCTTCATTCTCGGTGCAACCCTGATGGGTCTGGGCGGTGCACTTTATGCTCACTTGAACCGGGGGGTGACACCTGATGCTATAGATCCGATGATTGCCTCCTTCCTCATTTGGATAATGGTCATCCTCGGAGGCTCTGGAAACAATCGGGGTGTCTTACTAGGTGTGATGATCGTCTGGATTATCTGGTCCGCTTCCGAACTTATGACCGATCAATTACCCACCGAGATCGCTCTGCAAGCAAAATACGGTCGCATTTTTCTGATTGGACTGATGCTCCAAATCGTGCTGCGCTTCCGACCCGAGGGTTTGTTGCCCGAACCGCTTTCTGAACTTCGTATCCGCGAGAACAAAGACTCCCCGCCGCGCGATACAGTTTCGTGACCGAAATAAGATCAAAGGGAGTGAACACATGGAGGCTACAATGAAGACATCTCTCGTTTTGGCAACGGCGCTCGTCAGCGTCGTCGCTGCATCCCCCGTGCTCGCTGATAAGACTATCGGTCTTTTAGGGGGTATCACCGGAGGCGCAGCCGCTCTTGCCCCCGAGATCATGAAATCTTACGATTTAGCTGTGAAGCAAATCAACGATCAGGGTGGGATCCTCGCTGGTGAAAAGCTGGTTGGCGTGATCGCAGACGACGGGTGCAGCCCGCAACTCGGCGCTGATGCAGCGACGAAAGTTATCAACGTTTCGGGAGCTATCGGTGTGGTTGGCCCTTGGTGCTCGGGTGCTATGCTTTCGGCGGCTAATTCGGTTACTATTCCGGCAGGAATCGTTTTGATCAATCCGGCAGGTACTTCGCCCGCTATCACGTCGCTCGACGACAAGGACACTGTTTTCCGAACCGTCGCTTCCGATGAATACCAAGGTCAAGTACTAGCCCACACGCTCCTTGAGCGTGGAACCGCAAGTGTCGCTGTATCTTTCATTAACAACGACTACGGAAAAGGTTTAGCCGACGCATTCCGCAAGGAATACGAAGCCAAGGGAGGCAAAATCGCAGCATTCGCAGCACATGACGAAAATAAACCTTCTTATCGTTCCGACCTTGCGGAACTCGCCAAAGGCGGAGCAGATACCCTTGTTCTTTTTGATTATGGTGACACGTCCGGCCTCACCGTGATGCGCGAGGCGATCGAAAATGACTTCTTTGCCAATTTTGTTGGTGGCGACGGCATGAAATCCACGACCCTTCTGGAAGGCGTCGGTGTCGATAACCTTTCGACCTTCCTTGTTTCTTCTCCGGTTGGCACAGAGTCCGAGTCTTTGAATTTGTTCAATAAAGCATTCAAGGCAGCCGGTGGCGATCCGAATGCTGTATTTACCAACACTTCCTACGATGCTGTATTCATGCTGGCGCTTGCCATTGAACAAGCCGGTGGCGACCCTGCCAAGATGTCAGTATCGTTGCGTGCCATTTCCGATGGAAAGGGAGAGAAGATCCAAGTCGGCGAGTGGGCAAAAGCCAAAGAATTAATCGCAGCAGGCACTGACATCGACTACAGTGGAGCTTCCGGAGAACTCGATTTCGATGCCGCCGGAGATGTTCCTGGTAGCTATGCTTTGTTCAAGGTGGTCGGAAACGACTTTGAACGCGTTTCGCAAATGAAGTAATGCGAGAGTATTCTTAGAAATTTCAAGAAAGAGGGCTGGCACTAGTTGTCAGCCCTTTTATCATTTTGATAAATATTACAAAGCGCAATTTCATCAAGAGTCCGTCCTCGACGACCTATTTGAGAACAAACTATCCTAGTCGCGCCCGCGACCCAGACCGCCGCGTCTTACAAAAGCTTTTACGGACATCAAGCGTGTCTTCTGTATTTTGAAATCAGATATCGAACTCGTTTCGAACTACTCCTATCTGCCAGATCCATATCTGCATATATGTGCTAATTTGTTTCTTGGCCCTCGTCCTTTAACGCGTCATACTTCTGCCCTTGCGTCGTATTTTAAACGCTGAAAATATGCGCGGCCAAAGGCATCAATGCAAAGGATATGACTATAAGGCGGTATAGGTCGCTATAACCACCTCTTCGGCCATCGTCTTGCCTGAGATTTGCCGCTTACTATCACATCAAGTAGGCGCAGGCATTTTACACGGTGGCTAAAAAATTACGCTTTGCCTGGCAGGATTATTCGTCGCAAAATGGCGAGGTGGTCAGGTGGCAGCATAAGTGCCAGATGCAACTCATGCGGGTGACAAATAGCCCTTTTGATAGTTTTATAACTAAATTACCCTAACGTTTCTGGGGCGTGACAAAATATAGTCTTCCTTCAATGCCCTTCATAGGCCATTTGGGATGCAGGGTCCAAGAAAGGTCCCGCAAGGAAAGGTGATACAATGACCGGATCCGTATTTGCGGCCGAAAGTCCTGCGGACAATCCCAAACCAC
>JADZAO010000093.1 GCA_020852535.1 Paracoccaceae bacterium
ATCTAGGCCGATCGTAATGTCGCCCTGACCATTGGGCGTAATCTTGGCCGCAAAGCTAGTGGCATTAATCGACCTAAGATCAGATACATTACCATTGCCAACAGCAATGTCGTCAGGCGTAAAGCCGGTCACAGGTTCCGAAAACTCAATGATCACAGCAAAGCCATCAAGGCTTGAGACAAACTGCGGCACATCCTTGACCGTCGCAACAACAGCAGGGCCGCTATAGGTCACGGTCACAGGCGTCGCGGCAGTGCTCTTATTGCCAGCAGCATCATGTGCCACCTCAGCGGCAACATTGATACCCACGGGGCCCTTCCCATCAGGCGTAATCTTGGCCGTATATTTGGCAGAATTAATCGTGGCAAAGTCCGAAACTATGCCATTGGTGACAGTGATGTCAGCCAACACAAAGTCCTTAACCGCTTCCGAGAACTCAAAGGTCACAGGAAAACCATCAAGCGTCGACACAGACGACGGTGCATCCTTGATGGTCACGCTCATAGGAGTAACGTAGTCTACAATCACAGGATTCGCCGCAGTATTTTCATACTCAACAAAATCTTTCGCCACACCAGCGGCAATATTGATCTCCAGATCTCCCTTGCCATCCGGCTTTATCTTGGCCTTATACTCCTTACCTTGTCCCGTCAGACTCAAGACAGCGCCATTAGCAACAGTAACGTCACCTGCCAAAAAATCCTTAACCGCTTCCGAGAAAACAATATCTATAGAGAACTCCGCCTGCGTCGACACAGACGGCGGCGCATTATCAATACTCACAGTCGGAGGAGTGACGTCACAATACGTCGTAAAGATCGCCTCTGCAGTTTGGTTGCCAGCAGGATCCCACGCCGCACCAGCTCTGACCTTGGCCGTCACAGGGCCTTCCGCCAAAGGTATGATGTAGAGATTAAATGTATAATACATCCTCAGCTCTAAAGCAGATTTATTGAGTTCTAATTTATCACCTAAATCCTTAGGTTTCTTATATACTTTCTCGTACCTAGCATTCTCAAGTTCAACGTCGTTCTGCAAAAAATCGAGAGTGTATTCATCAATTACAACTCCTAGGGTAAATCTGACATCCTTCTTCACACGTTTCGGTCCTCTAAACGTTACGTTTGGAACCTCTTTGTCATAAGGAATAGTCACCTTCGTCAGGGCAGTATTGCCATTACCAACAGCGTCCTGCGCTACGTTAACGGCGACACTAATCTCCACATCACCTTTGCCATTAGGCATGATCTTAGCCGTATAGGTCTTACCCGACCCCGTCAGACTTAAGACAGTCGCATTAACAACAGTAATGTCACCATGCACAAAGCCCGTAACCACTTCCGAAAAAACAACATCCACATCAAAGCTGACATTCCTAACAGCCGGCGGCGCCTTCTCGATTTTCACAGTCGGACCAGTCCCGTCATAAAGAACCGTCACCTTTGTCGCGGCAGTATTACCGTTACCAGCAGCATCCTGCGCCACGCCAGCGGCAACCGAGATCTCAACATTACCATTGCCATCAGGCGTGATTTTGACCGTATATTTAGCCGCATCAACGGTCGCGAAGTTCGAAACCGTGCCATTAACAACGGTGATATCCTCCAACGCAAAACCACTAAC
This sequence comes from Paracoccaceae bacterium, assembly GCA_020852535.1. Classification (GTDB taxonomy): domain Bacteria; phylum Pseudomonadota; class Alphaproteobacteria; order Rhodobacterales; family Rhodobacteraceae; genus Paragemmobacter. The sequence goes on from JADZAO010000093.1 coordinate 1,624, forward strand.
GGCCTCCGAGAAGACAAAAGTCACGACAAAACCATTTTTATTTCCGACAACCTGCGGCGCATCCTGGATCGATAAGGTCGGAGGCGTAAAGTCGGTCTTCTTACCGGAGGCAACCTTCGCCACCACAGCGGCAACACCACCAACAGCAGCAGCGGCAGCAGAGCCATAAACCACCATGCTCCGACCGCTCTCACCAACAGAAATAGCCTTATTGGCAGCAAGAGAACCAACAGCACCAGGCTTGGGCAGCGTCAGATCAACGTCCCTGCCAGTAGTATCCTTGATGCTCGCCCCACCCTTAAGCGACAATGCCGTGCTCGAAACATAATCAAGATCGCTGCTGCTATCGTCAGCCTGCACAGTGTAGACAAAAGTCAAAACACGGCCATCAGCGCTAATGCCAGAGTAACTCGCAGTACGATCCGTAGCGCCAGTCTCCAAAACCAACTTCGGACGACCACTCACCGTCACTACTTGATCAAACGCAACTTGGATCGAGATGCTGCTCCCGACCTTATAGGACCCGTCGGGCGTTGATGACTTAACCGAAACCACCGATTGGGCCGCCACCGCAGAGGCACATAGGCTCAAAAAGCCCGCCATCAGCCAAAGACGAAGGCCAGACAGACCACAAGTCGTCTGACGTCTAACCACAAAAGCACCCAACGCAATTTTGACATCAAGCATCTTTACTTCCCAAACCAGAGAAAGAATCGCGCACCTACATGACTTTAAACGATTTAACCAAAACGTCAAAGTGCACATCATATTTTGGGGACGGCCTCAAGCCAAAAAATAAATACAGTAAAAAAAAGAATCAAATAGTTAATCATCATATAACCACATGTAAGCAAGATTATTTATTACATCAATTAGACCAGACCAGACCAGACCAGACCAGACCAGAAAATCAAACTTTTTCAGCACGGATGACAACGGCTACCGCAAAACTTTATGAGGTCAATCGATGTTTGATTATCCCCAATTAAGAACTATTGATAGAGCATTGCCAAATGTGGGACAGCCTTGATCCAAACAACACTAAAATAAAACTTAATGTGAAGTTATCAGTCCAAACTGTCTTTAACGCAATCTTCCGACAAGGGTCGGAAGATGAGACACAACACGTTCAAACGCTTCCACATATAAATCAAGGTTAATGCCTTCTACCTAGCCAAGTTCACAATTCAGACGGGCCCCTAGTTCTAATGAACGGCCTATCTTTCCGCAGACTTCTTACAAAGCGCACCTTTAACACCAACTCACTGTGCCGGGCCACATAAAAAGGCAAAATCAAGGCGATCATTCTACCCAAATCCAACCGCTAACTACCTGCCAAATTTGAGCCCAAAAGCAAGAGAGACAAAACTATAAAAGTCCGCTTTTGCAAAAAAAATACAAGATATGCCGCTCTCAAACGCATCGCTGATACCACCATCCAAATGAAACAAACGACAAGCTGACCTACAGACCAACATGTATTGTTGACAATCGTAGTCAGGAATCGTAACTCATTAAAAATACAAACTAAGGAGTCGTGATGAACCGCCTTCTCACCCTGCTCGGTGCAACCATAGTAAGTCTTTTGGCTGCCAGCATCGCGCAAGCCGACACAGTCACCCTCACCGACATTGCCGGACGCCAGGTAAAGATCAAAACGCCGGTTCAGCGCGTGATACTCGGCGAAGGACGGCAGGCCTTTTTCACCGCTGTTTTGGAAACTGAAAACCCCTTCGCCCGCGTCGTCGGCTGGCGCAACGACTTCAAGCAAGCCGATCCCGACACCTATGCCGCCTATCAGGCAAAATTCCCGCAGATTGACGAAATCCCAACTTTCGGCGGTTTCAAGGACGGTACCTTCGACATTGAACAGGCGGTATCGTTAGACCCCGACGTGATGATCCTGAATCTCGAGGCCAAAGCTGCAACGGACGAGGCGGGATATGAACAAAAGCTCGCCGCAGTGGGCATCCCAATCGTCTATATCGACTTCCGCGAAAAGCACTTTGAACACACTGCAAAGTCAATGGAACTGATCGGCCAACTCTACGGTAAGCAAGAGCGCGCTGCAGAGTTCAATGCCTTCTTCGCGGAACAGATGAACAAAGTTCAATCCATCATCAACGCACAGACTAACCTAACCCGTCCGCTGGTATTCATCGAACGCGCAGGTGGTTATTCTGAAGATTGCTGTATGTCATTTGGCTCAGAAAACTTCGGACGCATGGTCGAAGAAGCGGGTGGTACCAACATGGCGGCAGCCTTCATCCCTGGCACCTTCGGTACGGTGAATGCTGAACAGATAGTAGCCTCTGACCCCGAGGTGGTGATCGTCACCGGTGGTAACTGGGAAGCTTACGTTCCCAGCGGTGCCTGGGTCGGAGTAGCCCCCGGCGCAGACCTTGCACGAGCAAAAGACAAGCTGGCGGGGCTCATGCAGCGCCCTACATTTATCGGCACCAAAGCAGTCAAGAACGGTCAGGTTCATGCTATCTGGCACCAATTTTATAACAACCCATACAGCTTCGTCGCCGTGCAACAAATCGCCAAATGGTTACACCCAGAAATCTTTACAGATCTCGATCCAGAAGCGACACTTAAGGAACTGCATGAACGCTTCCTACCGATAAAATACCGCCCGGGCTACTGGGTCTCACTGAACTGATCCTAAAAGTCTAATACGCTCTCGCACCACCCCCACCAAATTGGCAGATCCGACATGACCAGCCTTGCCGATACCCTAGCCACTTCAAGCGCGCCACGACACCCTTACAACCGGCTCGTCGCGCGCCGCATGTTTATACTTGCGGCACTCGCTGGACTTCTGTGCCTCTCTGTTGCGGTGGACGTGTCTCTCGGCCCTGCACGCTATACGCTCGGTGATGTCGCCGCGACGCTGATACGTCCCGCACAGGCCGAGGCACAGATGCGCATGGTCGTGTGGGAAATCCGCATGCCGATGGCACTGATGGCCGTAACGGTCGGAGCATGCCTCTCGCTTGCAGGCGCGCAAATGCAAACGATTCTCGCCAACCCACTGGCCAGCCCTTTCACTCTCGGCATTTCTGCCGCCGCCAGCTTCGGCGCAGCACTGGCGATGGTGCTAGGAGTTGCGCTCGTTCCTACTGCGCTTGCTCTCATGGTGCCGATCAACGCCTTTGCTATGGCAATGCTGGCCTCGCTCCTAATCTTCGCACTCTCCACAATGCGAGGCGTCACAGTAGAAACCATCGTCCTTCTAGGCATAGCCCTAGTTTTCACCTTCAACGCTCTTCTAGCGCTCCTACAATACTTCGCCTCTGAACAAGCGTTAGCGGCTGTAGTATTCTGGACAATGGGCAGCCTGACCAAAGCTACTTGGACCAAAGTTACCGTCACCGCCATCATTCTACTAATCGTCATCCCTCTCTTTGCCCGCCGCGCCTGGGCGCTGACAGCAATTCGGCTGGGCGAGACTCGAGCAGCCGCGATGGGAGTCCCCGTACGCCGCCTGCGCCTAGAAACGCTGGTCCTCGTCTCTGCCCTCGCCGCGGTGCCGGTTTCCTTCGTCGGAACCATTGGCTTTATCGGCATAGTCGGCCCGCATATAGCGCGGCTACTTCTAGGTGAAGACCAACGCTTCTTTCTCCCAAGTTCCATCCTCTCCGGTGCATTAATCCTATCGGCGACTTCGGTCCTCTCAAAAGCCATTCTGCCAGGCGCAGTTCTACCCATAGGAATCATCACTGCACTCGTCGGCGTGCCTTTTTTTGCGGCCCTCATCGTCACGAACGGAAGACGATCATGGTGACCCTACGACTCGACCATGTCGACGCGCGCTACGGTCGTAAAGTCGTCTATGTCGACGCCTCGACGCCCGAAATTGCAGGCGGCTGCCTGACAGCCCTCGTGGGCGCAAACGCCGCAGGAAAATCCACCCTCTTCCGCCGCATTGCAGGTCAGCTAGCAGGTAATGGCGAAGTCCACCTTACGGGAGCAAAAAAAAGCGACATACGCTACATGCCACAAGACACCGGCATGAACGCCGCACTAACTGTTTACGAATCCATCATTCTCGCCCTAAAACAGGGAAGCCATAGCTGGCGGATGGCGACGAGCGAACTTGCCGCAGTGGACGCAATCCTCGCCAACCTAAAAATTGAACCGCTGAGCGACCACCCGCTCGCTGAACTCTCCGGCGGACAAAGGCAGCTCGTCTCCATCGCCCAAACTCTCGTCACCCGCCCTCGCGTAGTCCTGATGGACGAACCGACCGCTGCTCTCGACCTTTACCGCCAATACGAAGTGTTGGAATACCTGCGCACCTATGCGGCAGAGACCGGGGCAGTAGTAATCCTCGTACTGCACGACCTCAATCAAGTCATGCGGGCCTGCAGCATGACCA
>JADZAO010000094.1 GCA_020852535.1 Paracoccaceae bacterium
CGTCGTTAGAGTCTGTTCACCAACCTCTGCTGGTTTATCGCTGAGGGCAACATCAGTGCTCGCTGCTTTACGATAGCTACAAGCTTACTACGCTCTTTTTATTCTATTCCGACCTAAGTGGTTTTAGGTTGGTTCGAATGCCTGCAAGGTGGGTTCCTTAGGGGCGAGGGGCATAAGACGCACTTGTAACAGCGGGAACCTGCGGGCCGCTCAGACGATTGCATTTTGTCCACCGCCGGACTATCTGTCCACTCGTAACAGATCGTCATGACCGAAGGGCAGCGCCTGCGATGAACTGGATTTCTAACTATGTCCGCCCGAAGATCAACTCGCTCTTCTCTCGCCGCGAAGTGCCTGACAACCTGTGGGTCAAGTGCCCCGAATGCGGGACTATGCTGTTTCATCGTGAATTGCAGGCCAATTTGAATGTCTGCATTCATTGCGAACATCATATGGCAATTAGTCCGCGAGACCGCTTTGGTGCGCTGTTTGATGATGGCAGATTTACTGAACTAAGGGTGCCCGATGCACTGCTCGATCCGTTGCACTTTCGCGACCAGAAGAAATATCCCGATCGTCTGAAGGCTGCACAGAAAGCCACGGGCGAGCGTGATGCGATGTTGGTTGTCGAGGGCGAGATTTCTCGCACGCCGATCGTCGCTGTGGCGCAAGATTTCAGCTTTATGGCGGGATCAATGGGTATGTATGTTGGGAATGCCATACTGGCTGCCGCTACATATGCTGTCGAGATGAAGCGTCCGCTCGTTTTGTTCTCCGCTGCTGGCGGGGCGCGGATGCAGGAGGGGATTCTCTCGCTGATGCAGATGCCCCGCACCACTGTTGCTGTCCAGATGTTGCGCGAGGCTGGCTTGCCTTATATAGTCGTGCTTACTCATCCGACCACGGGCGGCGTGACGGCCTCATACGCGATGCTCGGCGATGTGCAAATTTCTGAACCTAATGCGCTTATATGTTTTGCCGGTCCCCGCGTGATTGAACAGACCATCCGTGAAAAGTTGCCTGAAGGATTCCAACGGGCGGAATATCTGCTCGACCACGGGATGCTCGACCGCGTGACGCATAGGAAAGAATTACGGGAAGAACTGGTCATCATCATTCGCATGCTGATGGGCCTGCCGCCTGCCATTAAAGGCGAGCTGACCTTGCAAACTTTCGAAGCCTGACGTGGCTACCAGCTGCGGATCTGATGCCGTTCTTGAGCGGATGATGACCCTGCACCCTAAGGTTATTGACCTGACACTTGATCGCGTTCATCGCTTGCTTGGACTGCTCGGAAATCCAGAACGCGTTATTCCGCCGGTGATCCATATTGCGGGGACGAATGGCAAGGGTAGTACGCAGGCGATGATCCGTGCGGGGCTGGAAGCAGGCGGTGACTGCGTTCACGCTTATACCTCACCACATCTGGCGCGGTTTCATGAGCGTATTCGGCTTGCAGGTGAGCTGATTTCCGAGCCTGCGCTGACGGCATTGCTTGACGAATGTGTCGCAAAGAATGGTGTCGATGAGATTACCTTCTTCGAGATTACCACCTGTGCAGCCTTCCTTGCCTTTGCCCGTACACCTGCGGACTGGACTTTGCTGGAAGTAGGTCTTGGCGGGCGGCTTGATGCTACAAATGTTATTAAACCCGCGTTGTCTATCATTACTCCCGTCAGCTTAGACCATCAGGCTTTTCTGGGTGATACGATCGGCGCAATTGCGGGAGAAAAAGCCGGAATTATCAAACGTGGTGTGCCTTGTATTGTGGGTCCCCAGTCCGAGGAAGGTCTGGCTGTGATCGAAGCACGGGCGGAACGTCTGGGTTCGCCACTTCTTGTTTTTGGTCAGCACTGGCATGTCTGGGAAGAAAATGAGCGGTTGCTCTATCAAGATGAGAATTGTCTGTTGGATTTGCCTTTGCCAAACCTAGTTGGCATACACCAGATCCAAAATGCCGGTGCCGCGATTGCCGCTCTGCGTTTTTTGGGACGTGACGAGGCGGCGATCGAGGCTGCTGTAACTCGCGCCGAATGGCCCGCTCGCATGCAGCGTTTGCGCCGTGGCTCGCTGGTTGATCTCGTTCCGTCATTTGAGTTGTGGCTGGATGGCGGACATAATCCTGCAGGGGGTGAGGCGGTTGCTGCCACGCTGGCACGTATGCCAAAACGCAAGACGTATTTGGTTTGCGGCATGCTGAACACCAAAGATGTGAGGGGCTACATGGCCCCGCTCGCTCCGTACGTGACGCGGCTGCATGCGGTGACTATTCCGGGCGAAAAAAATACTTTGCCTGCCGAAACTACCGCCGATGCTGCTCGTGCGGCAGGGATCGAGGCTACGACCGCCGGATCGGTGGTCGAGGCGCTTGTCGCTATTGCGGTACAAAGCCCTGCGGCTCGTGTGCTGATCTGCGGTTCGCTCTATCTAGCAGGAGCGATCTTGCGCGAGAATGGGTGATCGTCGCTAATTGATTCAGCGTTTTCAAACAATTTTTATAATAGAAATTGGTGCTAGTGTTCCCAAGTGCTTTAGGTAGTGACGGTTCTGACTTTGCGTCTATTTTTTAGGTTTTAAATTTGATCCGGAATGAACAAACAATTGTGTTCATGTGGTTGGAGAGAAGCCTGAGCTCTAGTTCTTGTCCCTGTGTGTTCTTTTGACTTCTATCTTTGATAAGCGATGCGGTTTTTTAGCTTGCTTTGACGGGTGTTGCTTTGATCGGGTGCTGCTGATGTATTCCAAATGTGAACTATTAGCTATTGGTTTTGTCTGATCGCCTGTAGACTTTTGACAGGCAGGAACTTTTGTGGGCGGTGATCATTTTGATCGTCCGTCCATATATTTCTCGTTTAGTTTGTCAGGTTTGAGGGGGAGGTCCTAGTGCGCAAGATCAATTCGCACCATTAGAAGCGTCGAGTGTTTGTCGTCGATTATCAGTCCGTTGCAACCGAAGATCACCGCGAGAGGCGTCATTTTGTCATACAAAGCAGCGTCACATACGTGTCGCCATAGCGGCGCTGGTCGACCGTGTCGAAGCCTGCGGGCGGTAGGGGAGGCACGCCTTCCTCCCAGACTATTAATGCATCTGGAGCAAGCCAACCGTTTGCCAGCAATGAGGGGAGGGTCGCTTCTCCTAATGCTTTACCATAGGGCGGATCGAGGAAAACCAGACCAAAGCGGTCACCCTTGTTTGCTCCCATCTTGGTGGCATCGCGTCGCCAGAGGTTGGTGACGTTCATTGTCCGAGTCAGTTCGATGTTGCGCCGCAGCAGAGCGCAGGCGGCGGTGCCGCTATCGACGAAGGTGGTCTGTGTCGCTCCGCGTGACAGGGCTTCCAGTCCCAGAGCACCTGTACCCGCGAAAAGATCAAGAACGTGCGCTCCCGTGATTGGGTCGCCGTGGCCGCCGTTGATGAGCAGGTTGAAAATTGATTCTCGTACGCGGTCGGATGTGGGCCGTAAATGTGCCTTTGGATCGCCTGCGCCTAAGGGGGCAAGGTGCAATCCGCGAAATCGGCCGCCTATAATCCGCATTTTATCTCAGTAGCGTCTTAAGGCTGGTTGTTGGATCGCTGATTGCGACAGGATCAAGGCTGCATCCTTGTTCTATTAATCGCTTGCCAACCATATAGGCGCGGCTGTCGTTGATGGCATCGACTGCGAGCAGTGTTTTGCCACGGAAATACCAAAAGGAGAGGGCATTTTCTTCAGGGCCACGTGTGACGATGAGGTCGTATCCGGTGTTTAGCCCTGCGATTTGCAGTTTGGTGTCATATTGGTCCGACCAGAACCATGGCTGTGCTACATAAGGGGTGTTCATACCGATAATGTTTGCCGCCACGGTTTCAGCCTGATCAATGGCATTGCCTACGGACTCTAGTCGTAAGCGTCCTCCCTGCCACGGGAAAGAGGCGCAGTCCCCTGCTGCCCAGACATGCGGGGCTGAGGTTCGGCCCATATCATCGGTGCGGATGCCGTTTTCCAGTACGATTCCTGCAGCCTCTGCCAGACCTGTTGCGGGCAGGATGCCTAGGCCTGTGATGATGAAGTCGGCGGGCAACTCGCGGCCATCGGCCAGACGCACGCCCCACACGTGTTTTTCGCCGAGAAGGCGGTCCAGACTGGTTGATTCCATGATCTTCACACCATGCTCTTTATGCAAGGCACGGAAATAGTCTGAGGTTTCGCGAGCTGCTACGCGTTGTAGGATGCGTGGTGCCATTTCTAGAACTGTTACATCGAGCCCAAGATTGGCACCAACCGCTGCTGCTTCGAGTCCGATGTAACCGCCGCCGACGATCACTAGCTTGCGACCCGCTACGAATTCGGACCGCATCGCATCGACATATGCCAAGGTGCGGATGGTATAAGTGCCGTCGAGGTCGCCGCCTACAGCAGCGGGCAGGCGGCGCGGGATTGACCCAGTGGCTAGCACTAGATCGTCATAGGCTAGATATTCGTCGCCGAGGGTGATCGTCTGAGCTGCGGTATCGATGGCGGTGACGGGCATACCTAAATGTAGAGTAATAGATTGGTCAGCGTAGAAATCAGGCGAGCGGAGTAAAAGGCGTTCTTGGTCCATCTCACCAAGCAGATAGGCTTTCGACAACGGCGGACGCTGGTAGGGCAGAGCAGATTCTTCGCCGATTATGGTGATCTGGCCGTTGAAGCCGAGCGCTCGCAGCTTGGCCGCACAGGCCGCTCCGGCCTGACCTGCCCCGATGATTACGACATGCGCCATGCGTCTTTCTCAGTCTCTTAAGACTGGCCTTCTTTGGGGGCGGATCTTATATCCTGTGGTATAATAAATGCAACGAGAAGAGGGACAAAGAATGACGATTTCCGTGGGAGAGAAGTTCCCCGAAGCTATATTTTTGAAGCGTGAAGACGGTAATGTCTCGTCTGTGTTGCTTGGTGATAAGCTCAAGGGCCGTAAGGTCGTGATCTTCGGCCTGCCGGGGGCGTTTACCGACACTTGTTCAAGCATCCACTTGCCGAGTTTTATGCGGACGCGTGAGCGGTTTGTAGCCAAGGGCGTGGATGAGATTATTTGTGTTTCGGTTAATGACCCTTGGGTGATGGAGGCTTGGGATGCGGCGACCGGTGCAGGAAAGGCGGGGGTGACGCTGTTGGCGGATGCTGATGCCAGCTTTACCAAAGCTATTGGCATGGTGTTTTCTGCGGGTGTCGTGGGGCTTTGGGATCGTTCCATGCGTTATGCAATTTATGCAGAAGATGGTGTGGTCAAGGTGTTAAACACCGAAGAAAAGCCGGGTGTCTGCGAACTCTCGGTGGGTGAGGCGCTGCTAAAAAAGATCTGAGCGCAGGGAGAATTTTTGGTGTAAATTCGGGCGCTTTTCTTTGGAGAAGGTGTTTTTCTTGAAGCGGATAAGGCCCATCCCATTTGCGGCTGCCGGTCTTTGGATGGAAGATTTTAGAAGGCGTCCTATTTAGCGGTGTCGATCTTGGCGAGGCTTTTGTGCAGAGTAGGGTTAGTCGTGTTGTTCGTGTTTTTACCAAAAAAGCTGTGGGCTTTCGTTCTTGAGGATATTTTAGACAATAGAACACTGGAGCTTATGCGTGGTGCATCAAGCGGGGATAGCGGCGGGGTAGCCCTCGAAGGTGATATTTTGTGCGATGCGGCGTGCTGCTGCCTCGGCCTTGGGAGATTTGATGGTCCAGCAGAGGATGGCGGCGCCATGGGCTGCGAGTTCGGCTACGCGGGGGCGGGATAGATCGGACGCTTCGTGGCTTATGAAGGAGGCTTTGACGTGGTCGTAGTCGGGGATGGAGCGTAGTCGGTCGCAGACATCTGGCGGTAGCAGGGTCCAATCGTCGCGGTTATAGGCTGAGGTGGTGATGCCACGCGGGATATGCGGGGCGAGGTGGGCTAGTTGGGCGAGGCAATGTGGATTGAAGGACATCAGCGCCACGGGGCCGTCATAGCTTTGAAGGGCTTTGATTGTGGCGGTTTCGAGCCTACCGTCGGTTTGCTCCATCCGTAGGGTTTGGTCTTTTAGTTCCACTAGCAGTGGCACGCGGCCTGCGATCAGGCTCAGGATTTCGGCGAAGGTGGGGATGTTTTCGCTGCTAGCATTTAAAAGAGTTCTGTCGAGTTCGGTTGTGTTGAGGTCGCGTAGTCGACCCGTGCGCGAGGTGATGCGCTCGAGCGTTTCGTCGTGGAACACCATTGCCACGCCATCGCGAGAGAGTTGTAGGTCGATTTCGATGCCATAGCCTGCCGCAATTGCTGCCTTGACGGCGGCGCGGCTATTTTCAGGTCGGCCCACTGTGACATCGTGATAGGCGCGATGGGCGATGGGCGTAGTTAAGAAAGCGGCAGGCAGCGGCACGCGCATTAGCGAATCTCGAAGATTCCTTCGATTTCGACGGCCACGCCTAGGGGCAGTGATGCGGCGGAGACTGCCGAGCGGGCATGACGTCCGGCATCGCCAAGAGCGGCGACAAGGAAATCGGAGGCGCCGTTGATGACCTTGGGCTGGTCGGTGAATTCGGGCGTTGAATTAACAAAGCCTGTCAGCTTGACCGCACGGACGAGTCGCGAAAGATCCCCACCGCAGGCTTTTTTGGCCTGTGCAAGAAGCGAGATAGCACAGCGTTGCGCTGCGGCGGCTCCGGCTTCGAGGGTCATGTTGTCTCCTAGGCGGCCTTTAATTAGGCCGTTTGCATCTTGGCTGATCTGACCCGAGATGTGGATGAGGTTGCCCACGACGACGAAGGGTACGTAATTGGCCGCAGGGGCGGGCGCGTCTGGCAGGGTTACGCCGAGTTCGGCAAGGCGGTTTTCGATAGTCATGGCTGTCTCCAATGAATTTGCCTAGACGCTAGCCGGGGGCGGTATCTATCGCAAGCACTGGAAGTGCCATTTTAGTGGCAAGCTTTCTGAAAATAGCGGCTAAAGGATTTTAGCCTATAGGCCATCAGGGTGCAGGGAGCAGCTTTGATAGAGCCTTTGGCTGACATGTCGGGTAGATTGTTGGTTTGCGGGCTTTGCGATCTATTTGGCTTTCACCACGATGGAAAAGAAGGCCATCAGAACCGGAAAGACGAGCAGGATCGCTACGGACCTGCTGCTGATATCTGTTCATAGATGTGAAATATTTAAAGCAGGACGATCAATATTAGCAGATTGACCAAGACTAAATAATACAAAAGTCGAGACGAAAAGTTTGTTCTGTTCGACGCTGGTTGTTCTGAATTTTATATATTCACGCAGCAATTTTTCCTGACGAATCTAGTCATCTCTAATCCTTGTAAATCAATTTGTTGTTTGGACGATCGTCTGAGCGGTTTTCTACAACAGCTATCTTTGACAGCGAGTTTCGCTGATTGTCATGTCCGATTATGAGGTCTATGTCTTATCATTCCCGTTTTCGGACGTTTGTAAGATCTTTTCTTAGTTCGACCCGTTTAGTGCGAAAGTAGAAAGATGATCCGACGAGTTGCATCCTTTTCTTTCGACCTGCTTCGCAACTTGCGTCATCGTGGCGCTTTGGCATTGATCGTCCCTGTGTTTGTTTCGGCTTGCGGTCGCGAACCTTTACCCGCAGGGATCAATGATCCGAGCGAAGCGACCAACAGGTATGTTCATAAATTTAATCGCAGTATGGATAAGATGTTGCTGCATCATGCGGCTTCTGCTTACGGTACTGTTTTGCCTGAGCCTGTCGAGCGGGTTGTGA
>JADZAO010000095.1 GCA_020852535.1 Paracoccaceae bacterium
AAGATGCGGGGGTGCAACCAATCGTCGGCTGTCAGATCTCGGTCGCTTACGATCCTGCAGAGCAAGGGGAAAAGCTGCGACTGCCCGCGCCTATGGTTCTGCTCGCACAGAACGAGACAGGGTATATAAACCTGATGAAGTTGAACTCGTGCCTTTATATCGACAAGGGCGGAGAGCTGAACCAAGTCACCATAAACGAGCTAAAGCGCTATTCAGAAGGTCTAATTTGCCTAACAGGCGGTGCCGAGGGGCCCGTGGGGCAGTGCTTACAAAGGAGGCAGACTGCCAAAGCGCGAGAGCTAATGGAAGAGTTAGCAAGAATTTACAACGACCGATTATAGGTCGAGCTACAGCGCCATCCCGGCGAGGGCGGCAAACTGACCGAAGGTGAAGCGGCAACAGAGCGCAGTTTCATAGAGATAGCCTACGAGATGCACCTACCGCTTGTGGCGACAAATGACGTCTATTTCCCCAAATCCGAAATGTTTGAGGCTCATGATGCGCTAATCTGCATTGCTGAAAAGGCCTATATAGACCAGAGCCAGCCTCGGCGGCGGTTGACACCACAGCATTATTTCAAGACCGAGGCTGAGATGTGCGCACTATTCGCAGACCTGCCCGAAGCTTTGGAAAATACAGTCGAAATTGCAAGGCGCTGTGCCTTCGCCGCCTATAAGCGCAAACCGATCCTGCCGAAGTTCGCGGATGACGAAGTTCAGGAATTACGCCGTCAAGCAAAGGAAGGATTAAAAGCGCGCCTGGCGGTAATTCCACATGCGGTAAGTATCGAAGAATATCAAACGCGGCTCGATTTCGAGCTGGAGATCATCAATAGGATGGGCTTTCCTGGCTATTTCCTGATCGTATCGGATTTCATCAAATGGGCAAAGGATCAGGGTATTCCCGTCGGACCAGGTCGAGGTTCGGGTGCGGGTTCGCTAGTCGCCTATGCGCTAACTATCACGGACCTTGATCCGTTGCGCTATGCACTGCTGTTCGAACGGTTTCTTAACCCCGAACGAGTTTCAATGCCTGACTTCGACATCGACTTCTGCATGGATCGCCGCGAGGAGGTGATCAGCTATGTGCAGGACCGTTATGGACGCGACAAGGTGGGACAAATCATCACATTTGGTGCGCTGCTGTCTAAGGCCGCCATCCGCGATGTGGGGCGAGTATTACAAATGCCGTTTGGGCAGGTAGACCGCCTATCAAAAATGATCCCGCTGGAGGGAATGAAACCCGTCTCAATCACCAAAGCTCTGGCAGACGAGCCGCGTTTACGCGAAGCGGCAAAAGAAGAAGTTGTCGGGCGGCTACTGACCTATGCAGAACAAATCGAAGGGCTTTACAGAAATGCCTCAACCCACGCCGCCGGTATAGTGATCGGGGACCGACCACTGGACGAGCTGGTGCCGCTGTATCAAGATCCCGCGTCGGACATGCCTGCTACCCAATTCAACATGAAATGGGTAGAAGCAGCAGGGTTAGTGAAGTTCGACTTTCTGGGGTTGAAGACACTGACGGTGATCCAGAACTCGCTGGATTTATTAGCGTTGCGTGGAATTATGCTGGACATCAGTCTGATCCCGCTGGACGACAAGCCAACCTATGAGCTTTATGCTACGGCCAAGACGATTGCGGTATTTCAGGTTGAATCCAGCGGCATGATGGATGCGCTACGGCGCATGAAACCAACCTGTATTGAAGATATTGTTGCGTTGGTGGCGCTATACCGTCCCGGTCCAATGGAGAACATTCCGGTCTATTGCGAAGTCAAGAACGGCCAGCGCGACCTTGAATCCATCCATCCAACGATCGACCACATCTTGGCCGAAACGCAGGGCATCATCGTCTATCAAGAACAAGTAATGCAAATCGCACAGGTCATGGCAGGCTACAGCCTTGGCGGCGCCGACCTTTTGCGACGAGCGATGGGTAAAAAAATCGCCGAAGAAATGGCAAAGGAACGACCAAAATTCATCGACGGTGCTAAAGCGACGCATGGCATCGACGCCAAAAAAGCAGGCGAAGTGTTCGACCTACTCGAAAAGTTCGCCAACTATGGATTCAACAAGTCGCACGCCGCCGCTTACGCTGTAGTCAGCTACCAGACTGCGTATCTGAAGGCAAACTATCCAGTCGAGTTCATGGCCGCAGTCATGAATTGCGATATCCATCTCACCGACAAGCTGGCAGTCTACAAGCGCGAAATCGACAAGCTAGGGATCAAGACGGTGGCACCTTGCATCAACCGGTCCTTGGCGAAGTTCACAGTAGTAGACGGAGAGATCATTTATGCTTTAGGCGCGTTAAAGAACGTAGGCGTGGATGCAATGGAGTTAATTGTGCGGGCACGAGGCGACAAACCCTTTGCCACGCTATTTGATCTAGCAAGACGAGTCGATCTAAAGCGGGTCGGCAAACGGCCCTTGGAAATGCTAGCGCGGGCGGGGGCATTCGATGCGCTCAGCGAAAACCGTGCACGGGTATTCGAGGGGCTGGACCTTCTAGTCTCTTATTCAGCAGCGGTGCACGAAGCAAGGGCGTCCAATCAAGTATCTTTATTTGGCGAGGAGGGAGCTGATATTCCTGAGCCGCGCATCGCGAACTGTAACGACTGGTTCCCAGTGAAAAGATTGGAGCACGAGCATCAGGCCATCGGGTTCTATCTATCAGGCCATCCACTAGACGAGTACATGGCATCATTGAAGCGGCGCAACGTGATGACGCTTACAGAACTAACGACCAATGCCGAGCGGGGGCCTCTGATGGCAAAACTGGCAGGATCAGTTTCGTCACGACAGGAGAGAAAATCAGCTAAGGGCAACCGCTTTGCCTTCGTACAACTATCGGACCCTACCGGACTATACGAAGTAACAGTATTTTCTGACACGCTGGAAGCGGCTCGAGAATACCTAGAACCGGGCAAGAACGTAATTCTGACGGTAGAGGCACATCTCGAAGGAGATACACTGAAGCTTTTGTGTCGCGGAGCGCAATCGATCGATCAAGAAGCAACAAAGAGTGGCACTTCAGCCCTACGTATCCATATAAACAATGCGAAAGCCGCAGATTCAATCGCGGCACTGTTCGGACAGATCGAAGGGCAAAACCATACACAAATCACCATTTGCGTTCTCGACGAACATAAACGCGAAATCGATCTGACTTTGTCGCAATCTTATCCGATTACGCCGCCTATCAAAAATAAAATAAAGGCGATTACGGGCGTCGTTCTAATCGAAGAAATTTAACATATCCCCCCAGAAATCGAACCCAAGCAAGAAGCCCCGCGCATGCAAATCTTGGCGCATGATATCAAGAAAGACAAAGATGCCTACGGTCAGCCACAACGCGATTTTGGAAGAAATAAGCGGATTAACAGCGGCGAAGACCTCACCCACCACATCTGTTCATATTCACAAAAAGTAGACGAAAAAATTAGGCCCTCGATTTGACGCCTCTACACGGTAAAAATTTTAGACAAACCATCCATCTTAAGCCATTTTGGCTATGGCTGTCTTTCGAGCGGTGCTTGCCGCATCCTGCCCCCTACTATACACGGGCGACGAGAAAAAACGAAGGTCCGATCAATGTCACGGGACAAATCCGGCGAAGCAAAACAACGTCACCCACATGCCGGAACTCCGAAAGGGTTTCGTGATTATTTCGGTACGGAAGTGACCGAACGCAAGACGATGCTCGACAAAGTGGCCGAAGTTTACCATCGCTACGGCTTTGACCCGTTAGAAACCAGCGCCATCGAAACAGTCGAAGCACTTGGCAAGTTTCTGCCCGATGTAGAACGCCCAAACGAAGGCATGTTTGCATGGCAAAACGAAGATACTGACTGGCTAGCGCTGCGCTATGACCTGACCGCCCCCTTGGCGCGAGTTGCCGCGCAATACCGAAACGACTTACCGTCACCATATCGTCGCTATGCGATGGGTCCGGTTTGGCGCAACGAAAAGCCGGGACCGGGACGATTCAGACAGTTCTACCAGTGTGACGCCGATACGGTTGGCGCGCCGAGTATCGCAGCCGATGCCGAAATTTGCGCAATGCTATCGGATGCGTTGGAAACGGTAGGGATTCAGCGCGGCGAATATCTGGTGCGAATGAACAACCGCAAGGTTCTGAACGGAGTGATGGAAATGGCAGGCGTGCTTGATCCGTCAGAGCCGTCACGCTACGATGTCGAACGCGGCATCGTACTGCGTGCAATAGACAAAATCGACCGCTTAGGAGAAGGTGGTGTGCGAGCACTACTGGGTGAAGGACGACGCGATGAGTCCGGCGATTTTACTAAAGGCGCGGGACTTTCGCCAGATCAGGCTGAGGTGGTAATTAGCTTCATGGCCGCCCGCCGTGACACAGAAACCAAGACATTAACAGCGCTGCGCGATCTCGTTGGAGCTTCGATCATCGGCGCTAAGGGCATAGCCGAGTTAGAAACGATTGCCGAATTGCTCGACCATCAAGGCTATGGCGCAGACCGCATCGTGATTGATCCCGGTGTCGTGCGGGGGCTTGGTTATTACACGGGACCGGTATTCGAAGCGGAATTGACCTTCGAAATCCTCGATGAAAAGGGCCGCAAGCGACAGTTTGGATCGGTCGCGGGTGGCGGACGCTATGATGACCTCGTTAAACGCTTCACCGGCCAATCGGTACCTTCAACCGGCGTGTCAATTGGTGTAGATCGTCTACTAGCGGCGTTGCAAACCAAGAAGCGTGCGGGTAGCGCGATCGCGGGTCCAATCGTGGTGACCGTGATGGATCGTGACCGAATGGCCGATTACATGAGCATGGTTGCTGAGCTGCGCAACACGGGGCTACGGGCCGAGGTTTATCTCGGCAACCCCAAGAACTTTGGCAACCAGCTGAAATATGCCGACAAACGCGGATCTCCCGTGGCTATCATTCAAGGAGAAAACGAAGCCAAAAAAGGTGTCGTAATCTTGAAGGATTTGATCCTTGGCGCGCAAATTGCAGAGAATGCGACACTGGAAGAATGGAAAGACAGACCCGCGCAAGTAGAAGTACCACGCGCCGATCTGGTAGCTGCAGTACGAAAGATGCTGGTGCAATGACCCCTACAAAGGCCGCCATACGTAGCGAAGCCGAGAGGCTATTTGCTGCCTTTCGCGCGGCAGGTGCCGTGCCTGTCGAGGCGGATATCTTGCTACCTGCGGAAACCTTACTCGACCTCTATGGCGAGGATATCCGTGCACGCGCCTATATAACAAACGACCCATTGTGCGGTGAAATGGTGCTGCGACCCGATTTCACCGTACCAGTAGTCCAAGCGCATATGGTGCATGGTGCAGATCCTGCGCGCTATTGCTATCTAGGCGAGGTGTTCCGCAAGCAGAACCCGCGGGAGTCACGAGCAAACGAATATTTGCAAGTGGGGTTTGAGTTATTCGACCGCATCGCGCCCGAGGAGGCAGATGCTGAGATTTTCGCGCTCTTTGCAAGACTGCTCGCGCCTTTAGAACTAAGGACAACAACGGGAGATATCGGGATATTGATGGCCGCCGTACGCGGCCTTTCTACAAGCAACAAGCGAAAACAAGCTCTACTAAGACATATCTGGCGACCAAAACGGTTTTGCCAGTTACTCAACCGTTTCGCGGGTCGTGCGCCTATACCAAAAGCCCGAGCCCGGTTGTTGGAACGTTTGGCTACGGATACACCCGAGGCGCTGATTAAAGCGGCAGGCACTTTCGTGGGTTTACGATCACCCGAGGAAATCTCGGCGCGAACAGCCGCACTGATAGAAGACGCAGCATCCCCGGCGCTAGCGGAATCCGAAGCGACATTGCTTTATGATCTACTCAACCTGCAAGCTCCAGCACAGACGGCACTAGCACATCTGCAAAGCATCGCCACAATGATGCCCGCCATCATGCCTGCAGTCGACCGTTTTGCGACACGGCTTAAGGCCTTGCAAGGACGCGGAATTGATACGGCCACACTACCCTTCGAGACAAACCTCGGGGGCACGAGTCTTGAATATTACGATGGATTTGTTTTCAACTTCCATGCCGCCGATACAGCCCTACCACCAATCGCCAGTGGCGGACGCTATGACGCACTGACAGGGGTTCTAGGACAAGGCCAATCCATCCCTGCCGTAGGCGGCGTGATCCGTCCAGACCTTGTCGCCCGCCTGAAAGGGAGTGTGACATGATCAAAATTGGAGTGCCGTCAAAAGGGCGCCTAATGGAAAAGACCTTCGACTGGTTCAGCCAACGCGGACTAAACATGCGACGTACAGGGCAGAAGCGAGAATATTCCGGCAGCGTAGAGGGGGCGGAAGAAATTGAACTAGTGCTGCTATCAGCAGGTGAAGTGCCGGACGAACTAGCGAAAGGGCGGATCCATCTGGGGGTGACAGGAACCGATCTGGTACGCGAAAAACTAGCCAATTGGTCCGAAATTGTAACCGAGGTGGCACCCCTCGGCTTTGGCCATGCCGATCTAATCATTGCAGTGCCAAATGCCTGGATAGATGTCGACACGCTAGATGATCTCGACTCAGCAGGAACCGCTTTTCGCGCCGCACACGGGTTCCGGCTACGAATCGCAACAAAATACCACCGACTGGTGCGTAATTTCTTAACGGCTAATGAAGTGGCAGATTACCAATTAGTCGACAGTCAGGGAGCAACTGAAGGTACAGTCAAGAACCTGACCGCCGAAGCAATTGCCGATATAACCTCAAGTGGCGAAACGCTGCGGGCGAACCATTTAAAAATCCTGTCGGACGGATTAATCCTGAAATCAGAGGCGATTTTATTCCGATCGAAAGTAGCAAATGACCCGAAGCTTGATAAATTACTAGCAAAGATCAGCTTCTGATTTCTTTCACCTTAACTCAGGCTTAAGGGTCATCGTTGCCTTAAATACCCAATCAGACAGCGCGACCTAATACGTTAACGCAGACCGATTTCAGAAAAAGCCAACACTAGAGAAGGGGGGAGCGCATCTTCCAAGGCCCGGCCTTTGGAAAGGTCTCGGGGGGATTCTGCTGGATCGAGATAGCGCCAACCTTGAAACGGACGACGGGTTACAGCTTCGGTACGGATCACCTCAGCATCAAGGACAAATGCACAACGCTGGATACCATCGGTCCCATCGATACGTTTGAGGCCTACGATGCGTTGACGGGCAAGGATGACACCCCTGAAAACCCAAAACAACGAACCTCCAGCCAGAACCTCGATCTCACGTTTGGGCCACATGCGAGTGATATGTAAAGCACAGTCCTTAGGCCAGCTATGGGCATGGACCTTTTGCCAGTCGATTAAGTCTTCGACAGAATCCGCACCAACACAAAGTTTAAGAATGTTGACGAATCCAGCCATGTTGTCCCCTGTGCAGGGAGTATATCTTAGATTCTTGGTTAACAGGAGCAAGACCAAAATCAAGTGTTACGGACTTGGCCTTTTCCTTGTCACAGCCTATCTTGTGCCTTCGCTCTAACGCCCCATAAATAAAAAGGATTTTTCTATGTCCCGATTCGCCGCCCCCATCGCTGAACAGATCTGGGATATGAAATACCGGCTGAAAGCTGCGGATGGCACGGCAATCGACGGGACGGTCGAAGATACATGGCGGCGGATCGCCCGCTCACTAGCAGCAGTCGAAAAAAAACCCGACGAATGGGAAGAAAAGTTCTATGCAGCACTCGAAGGGTTCAAGTATCTGCCTGCTGGCCGGATCACAGCTGGGGCTGGCACGGGACGGTCTGTCACACTGTTCAACTGCTTCGTCATGGGCACGATATCCGACAATATGGGCGGTATCTTCGACGCATTAAAGGAAGCAGCACTTACTATGCAACAAGGTGGCGGAATCGGCTACGACTTTAGCACGATTCGTCCACGTGGAGCCAAAGTTAAGGGCGTGGCTGCCGATGCATCCGGCCCCTTGTCATTCATGGATGTTTGGGATGCGATGTGCCGCACTATCATGTCGGCGGGCAGCCGCCGCGGTGCAATGATGGCAACAATGCGCTGCGACCACCCCGATATCGAAGCATTCATCGAAGCAAAAAAAGACCCTGCCCGTCTGCGCATGTTCAACCTGTCTGTACTAGTGACAGATCCCTTCATGACGGCAGTCAAAGCAAACGGACCATGGGAGCTGGTGTTCGATGGTAAGGTCTACAAAACGGTACAGGCGTTGGATCTGTGGAACCGGATCATGCACAATACTTTCAACTTCGCGGAACCGGGAGTGATCTTCATCGACCGGATCAATACAATGAACAACCTTGCCTATTGCGAAACCATCGCGGCAACTAACCCCTGCGGCGAACAGCCTTTGCCGCCTTATGGCGCATGTCTACTCGGATCAATTATCATGGCGACCTTGGTCTCAGATGCTTTTACACCGAAGGCACGGATCGATTTGGCGGCGCTAAATGATCTGGTGTGCGTGGCCGTACGGATGATGGACAACGTGGTGGATGCAAGCCGCTTTCCATTGCCTCAGCAAGCAGAGGAAGCGCGAAACAAACGTCGGATAGGTTTAGGCATAACAGGTCTAGCGGATGCGCTACTGATGGTGGGACTGCGTTACGGGTCATCCGAAGCAGCGGAAGCAACCGAGGCGTGGATGAAGACGATTGCGCGAACGTCCTATCTAGCATCGGTAGATCTCGCCAAAGAAAAAGGTGCCTTCCCGCTGTTTGATGCCGATAAGTATCTGGCTTCAGAATCACTGCGACATATGGACAGTGATGTTCGAGACGCGATTGCCAAGCATGGAATCCGCAACGCGCTACTCACGTCAATCGCGCCAACTGGAACGATCAGCCTCTATGCGGGAAATGTCTCATCAGGGATCGAACCTGTGTTCGCCTATGCCTATACACGTAAATTATTACAAAAAGACGGGTCTCGAACAGAAGAAGAAGTCGTCGATTACGCCGTACGACTGTGGCGCGAGCGGAATGGCGAAGGACCACTACCGGATTATTTTGTAAATGCGCAGACGCTATCGCCACTTGAGCATGTGCGAATGCAAGCGGCGGCCCAAAAGTGGGTCGACTCTTCAATCTCAAAGACAATTAACTGCCCAAAAGACATTTCTTTTGAAGACTTCAAAGAAGTCTATATGGCCGCCTGGGATCAAAACTGCAAAGGCTGCACGACCTATCGCCCCAACGATGTGACCGGTTCAATTTTGTCAGTCTCGGAATCGTCAGACAAAACACCGACCGAAGCACCTACCGCGGTGTCGGCTGACGAGGGGGGTGAAGTAGTTTACTTGTCGGAGCCACTCAATCGTCCTGCTGCACTAGAAGGAGCAACCTACAAGCTAAAATGGCCAGGGTCGGAGCATGCGCTTTACATCACGGTGAACGATGTAATAATCGCAGGACATCGACGGCCGTTCGAGGTGTTCATCAACTCAAAGAACATGGAACATTTCGCTTGGACCGTAGCACTAACGCGGATGATTTCGGCAGTGTTCCGACGTGGTGGGGATATTTCTTTTGTCGTGGAAGAATTGAAGGCGGTATTCGATCCACGTGGAGGAGCATGGATGGAAGGACGGTATATACCCTCTATCCTTGCCGCCATCGGCGGAGTGATCGAACGACATCTAATCAAGATCGGCTTCATCGCAGGCGAAGGGCTAGGTTTAAAGTCCGACCCACAAGCAAAATTTGTGACCATAGGAGAGCCCAAAGGTAAATGCTGCTCAAGTTGTGGAGGGTTCGAAGTACGGATGATCGAAGGCTGCATGACTTGCGCCTCGTGCGGGTTCTCAAAATGCGGCTAAAGTAGATTAGAAAACTGAAGCTATATCAGAATTCAGTAAATTAACCTTTAATTCAAGCTCTGCATCAAGCTGAAATAGTGCTACGGTCAAGAAGTCTTCAATCGCAAACATTGCTCAAGCAGTGAGTTTGTAACCATCTACGCCGCTAATCACCGCTTCGACGATCTGCCCTTCAGGTTGGTCCTCCGCAAAAACCACCTCGGTGAACTGCTCAGTCCGACCCATACACGGCCCTTCGGTCAGCACCCGATGTCGCACCCCAGCTTGGGCTGCCAAATGCAGCGCAAGCGCCGCATCACCCGCCACACGCAGCCGTGCCGCTCGCTCTTTCACGACCGAACCGCGCACCTGCGGCATCCGTACGGCGGGTGTTCCCTTGCGTGGAGAAAATGGAAAAACATGCAGAAAGGTCAAACCACAATCTTCAACGAGCTTAACAGATTGGATGAACATCTCTTCCGTCTCGGTCGGGAATCCGACTATGATATCCGCGCCAAATACCATATCGGGACGCAGCTTCCGCGCATCCTCGCAAAAACGTATGGCATCATCACGCAGATGCCGCCGCTTCATCCGCTTAAGGATCATGTCGTCTCCCGCCTGCAACGACAGGTGCAAATGCGGCATCAAGCGTGGTTCATTTGCGATCGCAGCCATAAGTGCTTCATCAGCCTCAATGCTATCAATTGAAGAAATCCGCAACCTCTGCAAATCAGGCACCAGTCGCAAGATTCGCATAACCAGATCACCCAAGCGCGGCTTCGCAGGTAAATCGAGTCCCCACGAAGTAAGATCCACACCTGTTAGGACAACCTCAAGAAACCCCTTATTGACTAAACGCTTAATCTGCTCAACCACCACCCCCGCCGGAACAGAGCGAGAATTTCCTCGACCAAAGGGAATGATACAAAATGTGCACCGATGGTCACAACCGTTCTGCACCTGAACATAAGCCCGATGTCGCCCGAACCCATCAATCAGATGCCCCGCAGTTTCACGAACTGACATAATATCATCGACCTGAACACGCTCAGTCGATCCAATCAAGTCAGGTGCTTTCAGACTTTGCCACGTCGTGGCCTGCATCTTTTCAATGTTGCCGATAACCTTGGTCACTTCAGGCATCGCGGCAAAAGTCTCGGGTTCAGTCTGCGCAGCACACCCCGTAACGACAATGGTTGCCCCCGAATTTTCGCGACTTAACCTCCGGATTTCCTGTTTAGCCTTACGCACCGCCTCCGCAGTCACAGCACAGGTATTAACGACGACAGCGTTTTTCACCTCCGCAATAGTGAACAGTTCTTTCATCACCTCGGTTTCATAAGCGTTCAACCGGCAACCCAAGGTCACAAAAATAGGCGCAGTCATCTGTGATCTGCCAAAAATTCCGGAGTAAGCCAGCCATCAAACACATGCGCTACGGGGCCGGTCATCCAAACGCCATCTTCGCGCCAATCGATCTCAAGCGTACCGCCATCGACGTCAATCATCACCCGTCGTCCTGTCAAACCGCGCAAGTGTGCAGCAACGGCGGTTGCACAAGACCCCGAGCCACAAGCGAGTGTTATGCCCGCCCCCCGTTCCCACACCCGCAGCCGCAAACGATCGGGTGCAGTTACGCTGGCCCATTCCACATTAGTGCGCTGCGGAAACAGAGAGTCATGCTCAAACTTCGGACCAAGCACCGTGAGGTCAATGACCTTAGAATCAGGCACGAAGAAGATACAATGAGGGTTGCCCATCCCTACGGCCACCGGATCACCTGACAAGGGGAGGTGCAGCGTGTCCATAGCAAAAGCCAAAGGCACCTCAGACCAGTCGGTCTGCGGCTGACCCATATTCACCGAAACCAGCCCGTCTGCCCGCCGCAATGCCGACAATTCACCCCGCACCGTAAACAACCGTACCGAATCGAGCCTCTCCCTCCGCATCACATAATCGGACACGCAGCGCGTGGCATTACCGCAAGCGCCCGCACGACTGCCATCGCTGTTCCAAAAATCAAGCGTAAAATTCGCCCCTTCAGCATCACGTATTTCAGCCAACTGGTCGAAACCCACGCCACGGTTGCGATCGCCCAGTGCCCGCGCCAAAGCAGAAGTAGTCAGCGCTTCGCGCCCGCGCGAGTCGATCACTACAAAGTCATTGCCAAGCCCATGCATTTTCATGAAAAGCTGGCCAGAAGGACGCTGCATCTTGGACATAGCCGTCGATATACGCCGCCATGTCCGATTTTGCCAGAGGGCCACGATTTTAGCCTTGACCCCCCTGACCTGCACAACTAATCAGCGCCGCGTGGGGCCGGTAGCTCAGTTGGTAGAGCAGCTGACTTTTAATCAGCGGGTCACAGGTTCGAATCCTGTCCGGCTCACCATTATTTTTAAAACTCGCCCATAAGGGCGGATTTTAATTTACACAAAACCCCAATTTCCGCACGGTTTTCAAATTCACATGCGTAGTATTAGAGCACTGGCGCAGAAAAAATTCTCTCTCTTTTCTCGATTTTTTTCACGACTTTGACCACTAAACTTGTTTTTAATCACCAAAGAAACGCCTTAATTTACAAGCGTTTCCAAAAATGCTGAGCTCACTCTTTCAAACGCATCGCAACAGAGTTTGACGTCTCTCTTAAAACAGCCAAGCGTGACATTGAAAATTAAAGAACGCGAAAATAATCCGCTTTATCAGGACAAAGAAGACAGGGAAGTACGAAATTACTGGAGAGGATGACCATCACAAGATGGGTTTTTGAGGTCTGTGCCATCCTTTCTTTAGGAAGACCAAAAAGAAAGAAAGTGTACAAACTCTTTCTTTACATGCCTAATATAAACTAATTTTACCCTGTTTTTCTTTATAAAGAAAGAATAATATATTATATTTTCTTTTATGGGGCTCAAAAGAAAGAATAGCCATGTCTAAAAATCAAAGCCGACTTGGCTCTCATATACGCTGCAGCGTCACGTCGGGGGAGTCCTACCAGGCCTTTTTGCCGCCTACCTTGCCCCCAGAACCACCCCTAAACCTTCTGCCCCTGCAGGGGCTGCTATCCAAGGCCAATCAGGCACTGGGCAAGCTCAATGCCGTGACCAACATCCTGCCGGACAGTAATCTGCTGCTTTATTATTATATCCGCAAAGAAGCCGTGCTGTCCTCCCAGATTGAAGGGACGCAATCATCTCTTTCCGATCTACTGCTCCATGAAAGTGGCGAAGCAACCAGCGTTCCCATTGATGATGTGACGGAAGTGTCATCTTATGTTGCCGCGCTGGAACACGGCCTGAAACGCGTCCGTGAGGGTTTTCCAAGGTCCCTACGCTTGATCCGCGAGATGCATGCTATCCTTCTTTCTGAAGGACGCGGCAGCAATAAGCAGCCAGGTGAATTCCGCACCTCGCAAAACTGGATCGGTGGATCGCGCCCTGGCAACGCTACTTTCGTGCCACCCCCACCAGAACAGCTGATGAAATGTCTGGATGCCCTTGAGAAATATCTACATCAGGAAGAGCGTCCCTATACAGCTCTGATCGATGCTGGCCTCATCCACGTGCAGTTTGAAACCATCCACCCATTCCTTGACGGTAACGGGCGCATTGGGCGTTTATTGATTACCTTCTTCCTGATGATGATGGGAGACTTGCACCAGCCGAACCTCTACCTCAGTCTGTTTTTCAAGAACAACCGCGAGGAGTATTATGCGCGTCTGAGTGCAGTGCGCACGGCGGGTGATTGGGAAGGCTGGCTAGATTATTTCCTGCACGGTGTTGCCAAAACGGCCAATCATGTCGTAGCGACCAGTCAAGCCATTTCCAGCCTTTTCAAGGTCAATCAAGAGAAGATTGCAACATTGAAACGCGCTGGTATCACAGCGTGGCAAGCACATGAGCACCTCCAAAAGGTTGCCATTTCCAATGCCATCAATATGGCGGCGGCGCTGGAGGTCAGCGTCCCCACGGCACGGGCGGCACTTAACAACCTAAAAAAGCTTGGAATTGTGAAAGACATCGCTGGCACTAGAAAGGAAAGGCTTTACGTGTACTATGACTTAATTAACCTTCTCGAGAAGGGCGTGTAGACAGCCAATCTGTAGACATAAAATGTTATAAATACAAAACTTCGAATTCTGAATGATTGCTCCAACACCATTTGAATCTCTGAAAAGTTTAGTGGTTCGCTTTTATTATTCTATTACAATATCTTAAGTGACATTTAGAAAGTTGAAATGATTAAGTAGAATACACCCCCACTTCATCACTAAAAAATAACCCAAAGCATATTCTTACAAGCTTCGGTTCTTTTTCATACCGTAAGCAGGCAGAAGAAAAATAGCACGACTATCGGCTTCAACAGCCTACTTTACCAAACAACACATACCCTAATTGCAAATCGAGTTTAGCTAACACTTGCTAAAATCCACAACCGATGACTTGATACTCGCAGAAAGAGGCAGAAGTCGGCATGGGACTTATTTTCGGAGCAATAACAGCACTCATTATGCTTTGGATCGTCCTGCGGTTCGTCCCCAAAGCATTTAGACTAACAATATGGCTGGCAAAAACTTGCTTCACAGCGGCCGCCGCTTCCGTAGTGCTTTACATCATTCTAAAAGGGTCTCGGTGATAAAAAAGCGCAGTCTTTTAAACCTTGCGAATTGTATCGCCCGGTTCGAGCATAGGAAATAATTCGATCACCTCAGCGCCAATCGTAGCATCATGCTTTCCTGCAATGATTTCGGCAGCGCGACGACCGATTTCCAGACGACAGGCATCCATCGTCGCTAAACGACGCGGCAGACCTTGCAACAACTCAACCCCGTTAAAACCTGCAAGCCCAATCTTTCCAGGAACCTCAAGCCCCTGCGCCAAACAATAAAGCAAGCCACCAGCACCGATCATGTCGTTGGAATAATAAAGAAAATCTATATTGGGGGAACGTTTGAGAACCGTTTCAGTCATTTCACGGCCCTTCAACAAATCAGACCCGCCCGAATAAAATTCCTTATCTTCCAGAGCAAGACCGGCCTTCGCTAAAGCCTCTTCGAAACCTTGCAAGCGTTTCTTTGCACGATGGTCATGCAACATCATAGTGCCAAGAAAAGCGATACGCATGTATCCCGCCGCGACGATCGCCTCGGCCATCTGCCATCCTGCACGACGGTGAGAAATGCCCACGGCATTGTCCACCACTTCGCCGTCGATATCCATGATCTCGACGACAGGAATACCCGCCTGCGCCAGCATAGCCCGCGCCGCATCAGTATGTTCCAACCCTGCAACGATCATCCCTGAGGGCCGCCACGACAGCATTTCATAAATCACGGTCTCTTCCCGCTCGGGCGAATAGTTGGTCACACCGATAACAGGTTGCAGACTGGTATCTTCCAACGTGCCGGAAATTCCAGCTAACACCTCGGGGAACACCATATTAGATAGCGAAGGAATAATTACTCCAACGAGATTAACACGCTGCGAAGCCAATGCGCCCGCAATCTTGTTAGGCACATAGCCAAGACTTCGCGCCGATTCCAGTACCCGTTCACGCGTAGCCTGCGACACATCTCCGCGATTGCGCAGCACGCGACTCACAGTCATTTCGCTAACACCCGATACCTCTGATACGTCACGCAAAGTAAGCATACGCTTAGAGTCGTGGTTGGGCGGCTTAATCACAGATAATATCCTACATAAACGGTTTTTGATTCATTTTTAGCGTCAAATTTCGTTCGTGTCCAAGACTGCCCGATATACTAATGTTATGATTAAAAACATGATCAATACCTAGCACTGACAGTCTCTTGCACGTCCTATAAGCGCTTAACCCAAACGGAACAGACCATAAAATAGGGTAGTAAGATAAATTCACTTCCCTTCCATTTTTTGCGAATTAAACAGTTGTAAACATGAGATTTTCGCCGCAATAAAAGAACATGGCTCCGTAGCTCAACGGATAGAGCGTCCCCCTCCTAAGGGGAAGGTTGCAGGTTCAAATCCCGCCGGAGTCACCATGCGCATCTTTAGAAATCGAGGTTTTCGACGTTCAACGCGTTCTGCTGAATAAAATCACGCCGCGGTTCAACCACATCACCCATCAGCTTGGTGAAGATATCGTCGGCTTCAGCCATATCATCAATCTTTACCTGCAACAAAGTGCGCGCATTAGGATCAAGCGTCGTTTCCCAAAGCTGCTCAGGGTTCATTTCGCCCAAACCCTTGTAGCGTTGCAACGACAAACCTTTTTCACCCTCGGCCAAAATCGATTTCAGTAGATCAATCGGCCCATGAACCAATTGCTCTCGATCCTTGCGAACTAGACGCGCCTCATCTCGATAAATATCGCGGCTTTCCATCGAAATTGACGACAAACGACGTGCCTCACCAGAGCGCAGGACCACACCGTCCAACGTGCACAACTCTTCTACACCACGCAATACGCGGGCAAGACGTATACTGTTATCCTCTATGATTCGACCTACCCAACCTTTTTCATATTCGGCTGCAATCAAATTCAAACGCTTTGCCATGGTATCAGCCACGGCTTGCAGATCAGCATCGGCCCGACCTACATCAAGAGCACCAGAAAGAGCCGCCTGTTCAAGAATTCCAGAAGGATAGTTCATCGGGAAAACGTCAAGAACACGCCGAAATTGCCGCGCCCCCTCGATCACTTGGCGTAAGTCGGCACCGGCAATCTCTTCACCAGTACCAAGCCGCAAAAGGGCACCTTCAATCCCCATATCAATCAGGTAATCTTCCAGACCTACCTGATCCTTAATATAAACCTCGGAATTACCACGAGCGACTTTGTAAAGAGGCGGCTGAGCGATATACAAATACCCGCCTTCAATCAGCGCAGGCATCTGCCGGAAAAAGAAGGTCAAGATCAACGTACGAATATGCGCACCGTCCACGTCCGCATCCGTCATGATGACAATCTTGTGGTAACGCAATTTATTAATATCAAACTCGTCTCGCCCTATCCCCGTGCCCAGCGCGGTAATCAACGTTCCGATTTCCTGACTACCGAGCATACGGTCAAAACGAGCGCGTTCCACATTCAGAATTTTTCCTTTAAGCGGCAACACCGCCTGATTGGCACGGCTACGGCCTTGTTTTGCCGAACCACCCGCCGAATCACCCTCAACGAGAAATAGTTCAGATTTTGCCGGATCACGCTCTTGGCAATCGGCCAACTTACCAGGAAGCGAAGCCACATCCAGCGCCGTCTTACGCCGCGTCAAGTCACGCGCCTTGCGCGCGGCTTCCCGTGCAAGGGCCGCTTCGATGATCTTACCAACAATAATCTTGGCATTAACGGGGTTTTCTTCAAACCATTCCGCCAACTTTTCGTTCACAAGGTTCTCTACCGCCGGACGCACTTCGGACGACACCAGCTTGTCTTTGGTTTGACTCGAAAACTTAGGGTCCGGCACCTTAACCGACAAAACACATGTCAAACCTTCGCGCGCATCGTCACCCGTAAAATCAACCTTCTCTTTTTTAGCAATGCCGGAAGTCTGAGCATAATTGTTGATCGTCCGCGTCAACGCCCCACGGAAGCCCGCAAGATGCGTACCGCCATCACGCTGCGGGATATTATTGGTGAAAGGCAACACGTTTTCGTGGTAACTATCGTTCCACCACATCGCGACCTCAACCCCGATGCCGCCCCGTTCGCCCACCATGTAGATCGGCTCAGGCATAATCGAACTTTTAGACCGGTCGAGATATTTTACATATTCTCGAACCCCACCTTCATAAAACAGCTCACTATACAGCGGTTCAACAGGTCGTTCATCCTCGACGATAATTCGCACACCCGAATTCAAGAAAGCCAACTCGCGCAAGCGGTTTTCCAACGTCTTGAACTGGTAATCGAGGTTCGAAAACGTCCCTTCGGGAGATTTGGTCTTAGCGGAGGCAAGAAAGCGCACCTGCGTACCGCGCATCCCAAGCGCAGGACCGACCTCATGTACATGCACCACGCAATCACCGTGTTCAAAACGAGCACGATATTCCGTATCGTTGCGCCAGACTGTCAGCTCAAGCCATTCCGACAGGGCATTCACAACCGATACGCCCACACCATGAAGACCGCCCGACACCTTATAGGCATTTCCGCCCTCATCAGTGTTGTTAAACTTACCGCCCGCATGCAACTGAGTCATAATGACTTCAGCCGCCGAAATACCTTCTTCCTGATGGATATCCACAGGGATCCCACGACCATTGTCGCACACAGAAACCGAACTGTCGGCATGAATTTTCACCGTCACTGCGGTAGCGTGACCGGCCAACGCCTCGTCGATGCCGTTGTCAACAACCTCGTAGACCATGTGATGCAGACCCGACCCATCATCGGTGTCGCCAATATACATACCTGGCCGCTTTCGAACAGCCTCCAACCCCTTGAGAACCTTGATAGAATCAGCGCCGTATTCAGCAACTCTCTTCGCGGCTTCAACCATTCGTCCATGACCCCTAAATTTGTCCCGCATTTATACTTGGGTTGACGAGGAATGTCACGTAAGGGAGTCAAAATATTAAATCAAACGAAGATAATAACCAACCCGACAAGAATAAGAAAAATACCCGATCCAATGTTCAGTTTACGCAAACTTTCAGGGCTAGAGAGCAATCGCCGCGCCCGGTCTAAAAACAGCGCAAGACTAAGATTTCCAGCCACCGGAACAAGTGCCGAAATAATAATGATGGCAAGCACATCCAGCCATTTCAGCCGCCCTAAATCAAAAAAACCTGGCAGCGCTCCCATATAAAAAAGTATAGCCTTGGGGTTACCGACCGCTACCGCAATCCCCACGCTAAAGCCTGCCCATGCTCCCGAACGAGTAAAGTTTCTATTGGTTGACAGCCTAACTGCAGACTTACAAATAAGCATCACGCCCATAAGCAAAAACACCGCCGCTGCCACCCAGCGAAGCATCAACAGAAAATCGCCGTAAAGGCTTTCAATCCACGTCAAACCCAACACCGCCGTCAGCGACCAAAGCAGATCACCAACCATCACGCCTATGGCCAAAGGCCATGCCGCCGCAAACCCGCCCGACAAACTTCGTGCCGTCAGCGCTACCCAGACAGGGCCAGGCACCGCCCAAAGTCCCGCCATACCGCCCGCATAAAACAGCAACTGATAAAAAGATACGGTCATATTTGTTCCGACAAAGTCAGCGACAAGTCCTCGTCCCGCAGCCAAAACGAGTTCATCACTAACTCCCATACGTGACCTTCAGTATCCGCCCAAGAACAACTTTCTGGCAACATCATACCTTTACCTGCGATAGACCATCCGCTTCGCACACAGTAAAATGCTCCGCCCTATCACCTAGCGTATCGAACAATCCCGGTTCCGTCCCCGTCATGATCGCCTGCGCCCCCAGCGCACAAATCTCATCGTAAAGCGCCGCTCGCCGTGTGGGATCCAGATGCGCGGCCCCCTCGTCCAGCAGTAAGATAGGCGCGACACCCATATCCTGTGCCAGAGCCCGCGCATTAGCAAGGATGAGACTGATCAGCAGCGCCTTCTGCTCACCTGTCGAGCATTGCGCTGCCGCGACACCCTTAGCGCTGTAGACCGCAGCCAAATCAACCCGATGCGGCCCAACCAGCGTGCGCCCCACAGCCATGTCACGCCGCCGCCCCTCAGCAAAAGCTACTTGCAGATCATCCGGCTCGGCCTCACCCTCTGGAACCATCAATGACAATACAGCCTTCGGAAAAGCAGTCTCAGCCCCTTCTTGCGCCGCAGCTATCCGCATAAGCGCCGCCTTGCGATTTGCTATCACTTGCCGTCCACTGTCAGCCATCTGCCCTTCAAGCGCGGCATACCAATGCGCATCACCAACCATATCCTTCAATAGTCGGTTTCGATCACGCATCGCCTTTTCGTAACTAAGCACCGCCTCAGCATGATCAGGAATAAAGCTAAGTACCATACGGTCCAGAAATCGCCGACGCCCCTCAGCAGCCTCGATCCACAACCGATCCATCGCGGGCACCAACCACAGCACACGCAAAATGCTACCAAGCGCCACCTGTGTCGCCGCCTTGCCGTCAATCCGGACTACCCGCGCCTCGGCCCGCTCGGCAAAGGTTTCAACCTCGTGAAAACCATCGATCCCCTGCACCTCGGCCCTTATCTTCCAGCCCAACCCTTCGGGCCGCCGCGCCAGTTCGTCTGCTCCCGCCCGCCGCACACCGCGACCGGGCGACAACAGCGACACTGCTTCTAGAATATTAGTCTTACCTGCCCCGTTCGCACCCGAAATAGCGACCGGACGCCCATCCCATTTGAACAACCCCGCCCGATAACTACGGAAATGGGATAGAACAAGCGTGGTAATCGCTTGACTCAACACCGCTCGCTTTCACATTGTCCTCAACACCTTGAGGACAGTCCATCAAATTTGCCACAGGTTTAAAACCCGTGGACTGGAGGGCTGGCCCACGATGCGATCTTAAACCCGCATCGGCATGACAACATAAACCGCACTCAGGTCATTCCCTTCGCGCATCAGTGTTGGATCACCAGAAGAATTAAACAAGAAAACCGCATTTTCACGATCAACCTGACTAGCAATCTCCAGTAGATATTTCGCGTTGAAACCGATCTCTAGTGGCTCGTCGCCGTAAGCGACAGCCAATTCTTCCTCAGCTGCACCGCTACCAGGCGCATTGACCGACAAGACCAAACAGTCCTGTTGCAGCGACAATTTTACCGCCCGCGAACGTTCTGACGACACAGTCGCCACACGATCGACCGCTTTAGCAAATTCCGAAGCATCCACTTCCAGTCGACGCGTGTTACCGGTCGGAATAACGCGGGTATAATCAGGGAAAGTTCCATCGATAACCTTAGATGTCAGCGTGATCGCGGGCGTCGCGAAACGAATCTTAGTTTCCGACACCGACACGGCAATCGTCGCTTCATCGTCGTCAAGGAGCTTACGCAATTCGCTAACTGTCTTGCGCGGTACAATCACACCAGGCATCGCTTGCGCACCTTCAGGCAGAACCGCATCGATTAGTGCCAGACGGTGACCATCTGTTGCCACACAGCGCAAAACCGGCCCGCTTTCAACCGTCGCGATATGCATATAGACACCATTCAGATAATAACGCGTCTCCTCCGTCGAGATAGCAAATTTTGCTTTGTCAAACAGCCGTCGCAAAACCAACGTAGGGACAGAAAAGTTAGTTGAATATTCCGAAGACGCCATAACCGGAAAATCTTCTTTCGGTAGCGTGGCAAGGCTGAATGTCGATCGCCCCGCCGTTATCGTCAACCGACACGTGACACTATCTTCAGCTAGATTCACCAGCGACCCGTCAGGCAATTTCCGCACGATTTCGTGCAGCATAACAGCAGAAACAGTCGTCGCTCCGGCGCGTTCGACCATAGCAGGCGCGCGATCCACAACCTCGATATCCAGATCGGTCGCTCGCAAGCTGACCTGATTACCTTCGGCCTCGATCAACACGTTAGCAAGAATCGGAATAGTATTGCGCCTCTCGACCACGGATTGCGCCTGAGCCAACGCCTTCAACAGCGTACCGCGTTCGATCGAGAATTTCATACTGACCACCCCTTGCTCTATACCCCCTGCGGGAAAGAAGAAATTAGCCACTTTTGTGCCATTCACAAGAGTTTTGCTTTATTTACACGTAAAGAACACGGTTTTTACAACCGTATATCACCAAAAATCGAAAACTCCCACACCTATCAGCCCTGAAGCTGACGCCGCAGCATCTGCAAATCATCAGACATCTGGCTATCAGTCGCCATCAATTCTTCTATTTTTCGAACACCATGCATAATCGTAGTATGATCGCGCCCGCCAAAACGCCGCCCAATCTCGGGCAGACTGCGCGGTGTCAGCTGTTTGGCCAAATACATAGCAATCTGGCGCGGACGAGCAATGTTGCGCACCCGCTTCGGCCCGATCATATCAGACAGGCGGATATTATAATGCTCCGCCACCTTGCGCTGGATTTCCTCAATCGTCAGCTTGCGATCCGAAGCGCGCAAAATATCAGCCAAACAATCTTGCGCCAATTCCAGCGAGATTTCGCGCCCAACCAATGAAGCAAAAGCAAAAAGCCGCGTCAGAGCGCCTTCTAGTACACGCACATTGGTTGTAATGCGATGGGCGAGAAACTCCAACACGCCATCAGCAATAACCAGCCCCTTGTACTGGGCGCGGTAAAACTCGACCTTTTGTTGCAATACACCCAAACGAAGCTCATAATCGGTCGGGTGAAGATCAACCACCAGCCCACATTGCAGACGCGATTTTATCCGGTCTTCCATATCCTTAATCTCACCGGGCGCGCGGTCTGCGGAAATAACGATCTGCTTATTCTGGTCTACCAGCGCATTAAACGTGTGAAAAAACTCTTCCTGCGTCGAACCCTTACCGGCAATAAACTGCACGTCATCAACCATTAAAACATCGACCGAGCGAAAGATTTCCTTGAAGTCCATCACCTGCCGTTCCCGCAGCGCTTGGACAAAGCGATACATAAACTGTTCAGCAGACAAATAGAGCACACGCAAATACGGCTGGCGAGTTCGCAATTCATGAGCAATGGCATGCATCAGGTGTGTCTTGCCAAGACCAACGCCACCATAAAGAAACAGCGGATTAAAACTAACGAGCCCACCCTCCGCCACACGCCGAGCGGCAGCATGGGCCAACTCATTCGGTTTACCGACGACGAAACTATCGAAAGTAAAACGCGAATCAAGTGGAGCACCCGGCATCTCGTCAGTTTCAACACGGGTGTTTGCTTTTGGCTTCAATGCAACAGCAGCAACCTCCACGGGAGCTTTCAACGAAGTTCGCGGCACTTTGCCCACAGAGAACTCCAAACGATCAACATTGAGACCAGAAATATTCAAGTGCGACAGAATATGATCTGCAAAATTGCACGACACCCAGTCACCAAAAAACGAAGTTGGAACCTCAAATCGGGCTACGCCTTGATCGAGAGTGCGTAAAGTCAAAGGTTCTATCCAAGTGACGTAATTATTCCGTCCAATCCGCTTAACCAATTCTTCACGAACCAACCCCCAAGTTTCATTTATCATATTCTCTAACCCGTCCACTAAGGCGCTTTGCAAGCAGGGAAGTCTCCCTACGCCTCTTTATGTTGTTTGCAGCACTCACACATCTCGGTCACCACTTCGGGACAGGCGTCAAAGTAAACTTCGACAAGTAACAAACCTGACATCGTGCGCCTCAATCTACTTTCCTAAAAAGCAAACCAAAACGCGCCGCTGTCGGCACGAAAACTAGACATTACAGACCGGTCGAGAATCGGCTGACACCAAACCCGACCGATACAGCTACGTGTTCTGCCAAAAACAGCAGACCGCATAACACATTGATCAAAAACCATTACTTTAAGGATTGGCAGCTTGACTAACCCAAATTTCTCAGTCTGTGATCCTGTTATGTCCCCCAAAACGAAGTGAATCGCACGATGACGGTAGCAAGGCCTTGAACAGGTCCGCAACCAATCTTCGTGCTTGACAAAAAGTTACAGCAACCGAATCTCAACTCCTGCGCAAATACGCCACGCGGCTCCAATAGATAGCAAGGCGAACGGTCCTCAAAATACACATGCATAAGCGCGAAAATCGGGACACTTCGACACAAAAGAAAAGGACGCCCCCTAGTGGATGACGCCCTACTGATTCTTTTATCGAAAATAAATCAGGCAGAAGTCATACCTGTCGCCAAAACTTTCACGCGATGCGCAAGACGCGAGATTTTGCGCGAAACGGTATTGGCATGAAGTACGCCCTTCGACACGCCACGCTGAAGTTCAGGTTGCGCGTTCTTAAGGGCTTGAGCAGCAGCTGCCTGATCACCCGAGGCCAGCGCCTCTTCGACCTTACGCAAGAATGTGCGAATACGCGAACGACGTGCTTTATTAATTGCATAACGCGCTTCAGACTGACGAGCACGCTTTTTGGACTGGGCGGTATTTGCCATCGGACTGTTTTTCCTAGGGTCTGTCATTTCATTTCAATTGCGAAACAAACCCAAGGCTCCCGTCAAATATACGAGAATCATATTGCCTAAGCGGGCCCACACGCATGTATAGCGGTAATTAGAACAATTCAGAGCGAAAAGAAACAGGAAAATAAAGCTTACCGATCGCGAAACTGCGGCTCGCGCTTTTCGATAAAGGCCGCCATCCCCTCTTTCTGGTCTTCCGACCCAAAAAGAGCGTGAAAGGCACGACGCTCAAACAACAACCCTTCGCACAAACTTAATTCCTGTGTGCGGTTAACGGTTTCCTTAATCACCATCGCAGCAAGCATTGATTTCTGCGCAATCTTGGTCGCAGTATTAATCGCTTCAACCATCAAATCTTTCACCGGAACGACACGGCTAACCAAACCTGCCCGCTCGGCCTCCGCGGCATCCATAAAACGGCCCGTAAGGTTCAGGTCCATCGCCTTGGCCTTGCCCACAGCACGAGTTAGGCGCTGAGTACCTCCCATTCCGGCACAGATACCAAGATTGATCTCAGGCTGGCCAAATTTGGCAGTATCGGAGGCAATAATAAAATCGCACATCATTGCAAGCTCACAGCCACCGCCCAAACAATAGCCCGATACGGCAGCAATGATCGGCTTTCGAACCTGTGCAACGGCTTTTGCTTCAGAGCCAAAGAGATCTTCAAAGAAGACGTCGGTATATCCCTTAGTTGCCATCTCGCGCACATCAGCTCCGGCGGCAAAGGCCTTTTCCGAACCGGTAAGAATGATGCATCGAACCCGTTCGTTACTGTCGGCGGCCACAAGCGCTAGGACTAGTTCTTGCATGAGTCTAGTGTTCAGCGCATTCAACACGTCCGGTCGGTTCAGCCGAATCGTCGCTATATAATCCTCGACTTCAACGAGCAGAGTCTCATAAGCCATTGGGTCCCCCGCTTACAACTCGAACTATGTCCTAGCAGCAACCCGACCTTTGGCAAGTCACCTCTGACAAGATGGGCAGTAGAAGGACGACCGCCCCGATTGCACGATACGAGAAATGGTCGCCACACAATCCTGTGTCAGGCAAGGTTCGCCCTCGCGTCCGTAGACCTGAAAACTGTGCTGGAAGTATCCCAATTCCCCATCTGCCTGCCGATAATCACGCAACGACGAACCGCCTGCCGCAATCGCCTCGACCAGAACGTTGCGGATAATCGGCACCATTGCAATGACTTTCAACTTCTTCAACTTTCCGGTCTTGGTCGCTGGATGAATCCGTGCACGGTAAAGCGTTTCGCAAACATAAATATTACCCAAGCCAGCCACCAAATGTTGGTCTAGCAGCGCCAATTTAACGGGCGTATTCCGGTTCTTAAACTTTTCGACAAGATAGCTTTCGTTGAATTCATTGCCCAAAGGTTCAGGGCCCAAAACGGACAGTAAAGGGTGCGCTTCGGCCTTAACCGTGTCCATAAGGTCCATCACTCCAAAACGCCGCGCATCGTTAAACGTGATCCGCGCACCATTGGCCATTTCAAAGACCACATGATCATGCTTTTCTGGAGCGGGGTGAAAATGATGAAATTCACCAAGTCTCTTGCGTGCAGAACATACGATTTCAGGTACCGAAATCAATATACGCCCCGACATCCCTAAATGCACTAGCAAGGTCTCACCGGATGAAAGATCAACAAGAATATACTTCGACCGCCGCCGCAACGCCAAAACGCGTACTCCGGTCAGGCGTTCGGCCATGCGGTCAGGAAACGGCCAGCGGAGATCAGCGCGGCGCACTTGTGTCTTTACGATCACCTCGCCTGCCATCACAGAAACAAGTCCGCGGCGGATAGTTTCAACCTCGGGCAGTTCAGGCATAATAGAGGTCCTAATAATTGGAGCGCATTGCAGCGCCAGAGTTCAGCCCTATAAGGAAGGGACTAACCAAGGAACGGCAAGAGCAGATGAACGAAAACATGCCGCAAAACAGCACCCATTTCGGTTTCCAGACCATCGAAGAATCAGCCAAGGCTGAAATGGTACATGGAGTCTTTACCCGTGTCGCCAGCCGCTACGACATCATGAACGACCTTATGTCGGGCGGGATCCATCGCCTTTGGAAGGACGCAATGATGGACTGGATTGCCCCACACCCCGGCCAGCGCCTGCTTGATGTTGCAGGCGGCACCGGCGATGTAGCTTTCCGCTTCCTGAAACGTGCACCCGGATCATCGGCCGTAGTACTCGACATGACCGAATCTATGCTGATCGAAGGCCAAAAGCGGGCCGAGGCCGAACATCAAGCCGAACACCTGAACTGGGTTGTCGGCGATGCAATGGCCTTACCCCTGCCTGCCAATTCCTTCGACGTTTATACAATCAGCTTCGGCATCCGGAACGTAACCCGTATTCAAGACGCCCTGAACGAAGCTTACCGCGTCTTACGTCCTGGCGGTCGATTGATGGTACTGGAGTTTAGTCAAATTCCAAATACGATGATACAAAAGGCCTATGACCTTTACTCTTTCAAAATCATCCCCATGATAGGCCAGATTATTGCAGGTGACCGCGACAGCTACCAATACCTCGTCGAATCCATCCGCAAATTTCCCGATCAGGAGACTTTTGCCGGAATGATCCGCAAAGCAGGCTTCGACCAAGTAAAATATCGCAACCTGACGATAGGCATCGCCGCCCTCCATTCGGGCTGGAAAATTTAAATGCGTGGCCCACACAACATCTGGCGCCTAATCCGCACGGGCGCCACACTGGAACGCACAGGTGCAATGGATATTGTTCTCGAAGCCTTCCACGCCCCGCCGCGCCTACGCATCCTTGCTCACATGCTGGGCTGGCCGTTCAAATGGCTAGGACTCAAG
>JADZAO010000096.1 GCA_020852535.1 Paracoccaceae bacterium
AGCTTCAGAGACGACTTTAAGCAAAACTTCTGATGCAGGACGCGTTGTGGTTCGAAAATACTGATTCGTCGAAAATTTTGGTGCATGTGACTCAAAGCGCGGGTGCGGCTCGTACGGTCATTGATGTCATTGTCACATCGGTGATTCGTGATGCTTTGACGTTGGTTGGAATGGTTGGCGTGATGGTTTGGCAGAACGCGGTTTTGTCATTGGTCTTCTTTGTTGTCATGCCCGTCGCACTTTTGTCTGTGCGTGTTGTTATGGGGCGTGTCAGTGCTGTAACTAGAGAAGGCTTTGTTGGGCAGGCTGAGATCAACAAGGTGATCCGTGAAACTTCGACCGGATTACGGGTGATCCGGTCGTTTGGACTCGAACGTTTGCTGCAGGTGCGCATGGATAGCGCGATCCGTGACGGTCAGGTGCGGGCGAACACTATTAGCCGTTTTGAAAGTCTGACTCTGCCTT
Source organism: Paracoccaceae bacterium (assembly GCA_020852535.1). Taxonomy (GTDB): domain Bacteria; phylum Pseudomonadota; class Alphaproteobacteria; order Rhodobacterales; family Rhodobacteraceae; genus Paragemmobacter. The sequence continues at coordinate 466 of JADZAO010000096.1, forward strand.
TGATGGATACGCTTGCGGGTTTTGCGATCGGCATAGTGATCATGGCCAATACCTTTAGTGGAAGGGTCGGCACTCCGGCTTCGGCGGGCGAGATTATGGCATTCATCACGGCGCTTTTAATGGCCTACGAGCCCGCTAAGCGGTTGTCACGAGTGCGTGTTACTCTGGAGGCAGCTTTTAATGGTGTGCGGATGATGTTTTCGATTTTGGATATGCCAGACGCTATTGCTGATGCGCCAGACGCTGTCGACCTGCCGCGAGGGAAGGGGGCTGTGTCTTTTAAAAACGTTACTTTCGCCTACAGTCGTAAAAAACCGATCCTGAACAATCTGACGCTTGATTTCGCGCCGGGTAAGGTGACGGCTATCGTAGGCCCCTCGGGAGGCGGAAAATCTACTATTATGAGCCTTCTTTTGCGTGTTTACGATCCAAAGGCAGGCAAAATCACTATCGATGGTTTTGATCTAAGACATGTAACGCGCGCGTCGCTGCGTCATGTGCTCTCATACGCGGGCCAAAATACATTCTTATTCTCCACTTCTGTGCGCGACAATATTCGTATGGGCCGCGAGAACGCGACCGATTCTGAGGTGGAAGCGGCGGCAAAATGTGCTCAGGCCCACGATTTTATTATGGCCTTGCCAAATGGATACGACACGCAGGTTGGCGAGAACGGGATTTTCTTTTCTGGTGGGCAAAGGCAGCGCCTGTCGCTGGCACGCGCTATTTTGAAGGATGCGCCGGTGCTTTTGCTTGATGAAGCGACAAGTGCGCTCGATAATTATTCTGAGGGGCTTGTTAGGGATGCAATCACCCAAGTCACAACAGGACGGACTACCATTTTTATTGCGCATCGCCTGTCGACTGTCATGGTTGCTGATGAAGTGATGTATATTGAAGCCGGGCAGTTGGTTGAACACGGGCCGCTTCAGGAATTGCTGAACAGCGACACGCGTTTTGCAGCCCTTTTTCGCAAAGAGCGAACAATGGCGAAAAGTAAATCGGATAGGAAGTTGAAGAGTCCTCGCTCTGACATCTGATGGATTTTGTCCAAGGGATAAGGGCTGCTTGCGCGGATAAGGCCGATGTCGTGAAATCTTGCGGGACAGGCGTATAAACCAATCCAAGGCTAGCACTGCAGCTTGTTTTTTACGGTTGGTCTTTTTCTATAAGAATTTTAGGATTGGTGGAGCCAGGGAGGATCGAACTCCCGACCTCTTGAATGCCATTCAAGCGCTCTCCCATCTGAGCTATGACCCCACCGGAGGTCGAAGCGTTTCCGCTTCGATGACCGCTGTTTAGTTTAAGGCGCGGGGGGGGGGCAAGAGAAAAAACCTATCTTTTGCCGCGCCCTTCAGCTCGTTATCAGGGCTCTTCTTTATCGCTTGCGACATCGGTTAGCTCGTCGAGTGAGACGTTGTCATCAGTATCGTCTTCGAGCAGATCATCTCCAAGTTCGGTATCGTCGGCGACGTCGACTTCGAGCAGATCGTCGTCTGCTTCAATATCGTCGACCAGCACCTCGTTGTCTTTTTCAGGCACGGTGCGGCTGATTACTGCAGCGGCCATTTTGCGGCGCGCGGATTCGATATCGACGACTTCGCCGGTGTAGGGTGAAGTGATCGGCGTGCGGTTCAGGTCGTAAAAGCGCTTGCCGGTCGTCGGGCAAATACGCTTCGTGCCCCATTCTTCCTTGGGCATGGTTGTCCCCTTGGTTCAAGGCTGGTTTATTGGATAGACATATAATGAGCGGTCTCGCTTGCCACAGTAAGGGGCAGGTGTCAAAGGTTTTTATTTGAGTAGACGAGGGCTGTTGCCGTTGCTGTGCAACTGGCTATCCTGCGGAACGAATTCAAGGGGTTTTGTGACGGATGCTTGTTCTTCCCGCTTCTTCCTCGGATCTGCCCGAGGTTGAGATCACGCTGAAGCGTGTTGCGTGGGCGCGACGATTCTCGTTGCGGGTGTCGCGGCTTGACGGTCGTGTGACGTTATCGATGCCTTTATGCGCCTGTGAAGCTGAGGCGGTGGCATTTGTACGTGCGCAAGAAGGTTGGATCCGGAATACGCTGTCCGCTATGCCCATAGCGGCCAGTGTTGGGATTGGGTCGCTGGTGCCGGTCGAGTGGCGGATGCTGCGGCTGGTGCATGGCACGGGGCGTGGTGTGCGAGTTGAGGGCGATACGCTTGTTGTGGCGGGCGATCCTACAGCTGCCGGTGTGCGTGCAGGGGCATTCTTGAAAGCGCTCGCACGGGAAAGACTGGTTGCGGCGTCAGATCGCTATGCGGCTCAGATCGGTCGTAAGGTGGCGCGGGTGACGCTGCGCGACACGCGGTCACGCTGGGGGTCCTGCGCGCATGACGGGGCGCTGATGTATTCTTGGCGGTTGGTGATGGCGCCGCCATCCGTTTTGGATTATGTCGCCGCCCACGAGGTGGCGCATATGGTTGAGATGAACCATTCTGATCGTTTCTGGGCGGTGGTCGAGCGGCTTTATCCACGCTGGCAGGAGCAGCGTAAATGGCTCTACACTGAAGGGCAGGCGCTGCATTCTTATAGGTTTGGCATATAGATGATCACGTCTCGTCAGACAGACCCAAATGCCACAGCACATGAACGTGTGTATCGCAGTCTGCGCCAGCAGGTGATGCATGGCGAAATGACTCCGGGGCAGGCGCTGACCTTGCGTGGTATTGGCAAGCAGTTCAATGTGTCAATGACGCCGGCGCGTGAGGCTGTTCGGCGTCTGGTTGCCGAGGGTGCATTTACGATGGCTTCTTCGGGTCGTGTATCGACGCCAGAGTTGTTACCGGAGCGGATTGAGGAGTTGGCCGCAATACGGTCGTTATTGGAGCCGGAAATGGCCTCCCGTGCTTTGCCGCGGGCACATTTTGCGCTGATTGAGCGGCTAGCTGCGATCAATGCGCTGAACGCGGAAGCCGTGGTGAAGCAGGATGCTGTTTCTTACGTGCGTACCAACCTTGAATTCCACCGCACACTCTACCTTCGGGCGCAAGCGCCCGCAATGTTGGCGATGTGCGAGACAGTTTGGTTGCAACTGGGGCCGACAATGCGACTTTTGTATTCAAAACTGCACCGTAAGGAAACACCTCAGCATCATCGGATGATCTTGGCTGCATTGAAGGCAGGTGATGAGCCGGGGTTGCGGCTGGCTGTACGGACCGATGTGACGCAGGGACTGCGGCACCTGACGGGTTAGTACGCTTCTTCTAAGAAAAACTAGCGGTTGGCGTGGGGTTTTCTCCTGTTTGGTTAAGCGTGGATTGCGCCATCGCCGCAGGCCAGCGCTGCTTCGCGCACCGCTTCCGAGTAGGTCGGATGCGCATGGCAAGTTAGCGCGAGGTCTTGCGCTGAAGCCCCAAATTCCATTGCGATGCAAATTTCATGGATTAAGTCTCCTGCCATTGGGCCGATGATATGTGCACCGAGGATGCGATCGGTGTCTTTGTCGGCAAGGATTTTGACAAAGCCTTCGCTTTGGAACACCGCCTTGGCGCGACCGTTGCCCATGAAACTGAATTTTCCGACCTTGTAGGCACGACCTTCGGTTTTGAGTTGTTCTTCAGTTTGGCCGACCGTGGCGACTTCGGGTGTGGTGTAGATTACGCCGGGGATGACGCTGTAGTTCACATGGCCGGATTTCCCGGCGAGGATTTCGGCCAGCGCCATGCCTTCGTCTTCGGCCTTGTGGGCCAGCATAGGACCGCCGATGGCGTCGCCGATGGCGTATAAGCCACTTAGATTGGTGGCAAAATGGTTGTCGGTTTTGATTTGCCCGTGCGGCAGCATTTCGACGCCTAGTGCTTCGAGACCGAGACCTGCAGTATAGGGACGGCGTCCAGTGGCGACGAGGACGGTGTCGGCGTCAAGGGTTGCTTCGGCGTCGTTCTTATTTAGCTTATAGTGGACGCTAGCACCTGTCGCGGTGGTAGCTACGCTCTGTACAGCGGCGCCGAGGATGAATTTAAGCCCTTGTTTTTGAAGAATACGCTGGAAGGATTTGGCAACTTCTGCATCCATACCCGGGGTGATGGCGTCTAGGTATTCGATGACGGTAACTTCTGAACCGAGGCGGGCGTACACTGAGCCCATTTCAAGGCCGATAACCCCTGCGCCGATCACGGCGAGTTTTGCAGGAATTTTTTCGAGGGTAAGGGCGCCAGTTGAGGTGACTACGATCTTTTCGTCGATGGTAACTCCATTCAGGGAGGAAGATTCGGAGCCCGTTGCAATAATTATATTTTTTGCTTCATGAACTTCGTCACCGACTTTGACTTGACCTACAGCAGGGATAGAAGCCCAGCCTTTGATCCATATGATTTTGTTCTTTTTGAACAAGAACTCGATGCCTTTGGTGTTTTGACCAATCACGTCGTCCTTGTAGCACAGCATTTTGGGCCAATCGACGGTGGGGGCTGTGCCCATCAGGCCCATTTTTTCAAAATTTTCACGGGCTTCGTGTAGGTGGTGAGTGGCATTCAATAGGGCTTTTGATGGAATGCAACCGACGTTGAGACAAGTGCCGCCTAGCGTCTCACGGCCTTCGACGACTGCAACTTTAAGGCCGAGTTGAGCGGCACGAATGGCGCAGACATAGCCGCCGGGGCCGCCGCCGATGATGATTGTATCAAAGCTTGCCATGTATTAAATCCTTTAAAAATTAGAGATCCATTAACAACCGACGCGGATCTTCAAGTACTTCTTTCACGCGCACGAGGAAGGTCACGGCCCCTTTGCCATCGACGATCCGGTGATCGTAAGACAGTGCCAGATACATCATCGGGCGGATGACGATCTGGCCGTTTACCACCACGGGGCGGTCTTGGATCTTGTGCATCCCAAGGATGCCCGATTGCGGTGGATTTAAGATGGGCGAGGACATGAGCGAGCCGTAGACTCCGCCGTTTGAGATGGTGAATGACCCGCCCTGCATTTCGGCTATGCTTAGCTTGCCGTCACGGGCACGCATGCTGAGTTCGGTGATTTTCTTTTCGATCTGTGCAAAATCCATCTGGTTGGCATCGCGTAGAATAGGGACGACGAGGCCCGAGGGTGTGCCAACCGCTACACCCATGTGGACGTAGTTTTTGTATATCACGTCGGTGCCGTCGATTTCGGCGTTCACTTCGGGGATTTCTTTTAAGGCGTGAGTGCAAGCCTTCACAAAAAAGGACATGAAACCCATCTTGACGCCATGTTTTTTTTCGAAAGCATCTTTGTACGTGTTGCGTAACTCCATGATGCCAGACATATCGACCTCGTTATAAGTTGTCAGCATGGCAGCGGTATTCTGCGCATCTTTCAGGAGTTGGGCGATGGTTTGGCGCAGACGAGTCATCTTGATACGTTCCTCGCGGATGACATCGTCGGTGACAGCGAGGCTGTGTGTGGTGATAGCAGGGGCTGTTGTGGTGCGGACAACATCGTCCTTCATCACGCGGCCATCGCGACCCGTGCCTTGCACCTGATCACGTGTTAGGTTTGCTTCAACCATTGCTTTTTTAGCGGCCGGCGCGTCTTCGATATTCTTGCGAGCGGCGGATTGCTTGGGGCCGTCATTGGGGCTGCTTACCATGGCTGTGGATTTGATTTTCGGTTCGGTGGTGGCGAGGGTCTGCGCAGTGGCCTCACCCTCGGTCATGATCGCCAGACACGCATTCGCCGCGACGGTTGCGCCTTCTGGGGCGATGATCTTGGTTAGGGTGCCCGATACGGGCGCGGGAACTTCGACTGACACCTTGTCGGTTTCAAGTTCGCAGAGCATTTCGTCCTGTTTGACATAGTCACCCGGTTTTTTGAACCAAGTGGAAACGGTTGCTTCGCTGACGCTTTCGCCAAGAGCTGGTACCATAACATCGGTCATTTGTTCATTCCTCCGCGCTCTTTGGCGCTAATTGTTCCGGGTTCGTGGCCCTATGTGAAGCCCCGTGCCTCTTGCGGCGCGGGTAAATTGGATCAGCCGTTGAGGGCTTCGTTTACAAGTTTTTCTTGTTCTGCCTTGTGCTGCGAGGCGAGGCCGGTGGCCGGCGAGGCGGATGCGTCGCGGCCTACATAGCGGGCGCGGTTGCGTTTTGCACCAAGGCGGGTCAATACCCATTCGAGGTTAGGTTCGACGAAGCTCCAGCCGCCTTGGTTCTTGGGTTCTTCCTGACACCAGATGATCTCGGCTGTCTTGAAACGTTCGAGTTCCTTGGTCAGCGTGAAGGCGGGGAAAGGATAGAATTGTTCGAGGCGCAGAATGTAGGTGTCGTTTGCGGCGCGCTTGTCGCGTTCTGTTAGTAGGTCATAGTAGACCTTGCCCGAGCAGATGACGACACGTTTGATTTCGGCGTCTGGCTTTAGCGTCAGCTCGCAATTGCCTTTTTGCGCGTCATCCCAGAGTACGCGGTGGAAGGTGCTACCGGTGGTGAACTCGGTGGCTTTGCTGATGCACATCGGATGGCGCAGCAGCGATTTTGGCGTCATTAGCACTAGTGGTTTGCGGAACGAGCGGTGGATCTGGTGGCGTAGAATGTGGAAGTAGTTTGCCGGAGTGGAGCAGTTGGCGATTATCCAGTTGTCTTGTGCCGACATTTGCAAAAAGCGTTCGAGACGGGCGGAGGAGTGTTCCGGTCCTTGCCCTTCGTAACCATGTGGCAGGAGCATTACGAGGCCAGACATCCGCAGCCATTTACTTTCGCCTGAGTTGATGAACTGGTCGATCATAATCTGCGCGCCGTTGGCAAAATCGCCGAACTGGGCTTCCCATATGGTTAGTGCGTTCGGCTCCGACAGAGAGTAGCCGTATTCGAAGCCGAGAACTGCGTATTCAGAGAGCATCGAGTCGATGACTTCGTAGCGCGCTTGGCCTGCGCGGATGTGGTTTAGTGGATAGTGACGCTCTTCGGTCTGCTGGTCGATGAAGGCCGAATGGCGATGGCTGAACGTGCCGCGTGTGCAATCCTGCCCCGACAGGCGGACGGGGTAGCCTTCGGTTACGAGGCTTCCGAAGGCGAGTGCTTCTGCTGTCGCCCAATCGAAGCCTTTGCCAGTTTCGAACATCTTGGCTTTGGCGTCGAGCTGGCGCGCCACGGTTTTGTGTATGTCGAAACCTTCTGGTACACGGGTCAGAGCAGCACCTACCTCCTTCATGATTTCGGGTTTAATTGCTGTGTCCCCGGGGGTGTAGTCGGACCATTTGCGGTCAGGTCCTGACCAGCGGCCATCGAGCCAGTCGGCTTTGTTTGGTTTGAAGTTCTTGCCTGCCTCAAATTCTTCGTTCAAGCGTGATTGAAAGGCGGCCTTCATATCTTCGATCTCGCCTTCGGGGATGAGGCCGTCTTTTACCAGACGCTCAGTATAGAGCTGCAGCGTGGTTTTTTGCTTCTTGATGCGGGTGTACATTGCTGGATTGGTGAACATTGGTTCGTCGCCTTCGTTGTGACCGAAGCG
>JADZAO010000097.1 GCA_020852535.1 Paracoccaceae bacterium
CGGTCCCGCCAAGTGGATCGTAGAGACGTAGAATGAGGTTAAGTACGGTTGATTTACCTCCGCCAGAAGGACCCACGAGCGCAGATGTCTTTCCAGCCTCAAAGGTCAGAGATAGGTCATTAATCACAGGTCGATCACCGACATAGCCAAATGATACGTGGTTTAACGCAACGTCTCCATGGCCCTCGCGCAACTCTTGTGCATCCGGTGCTTCCTGAAGTGTTCTGGGCTGATCAATCAGGTCATACATCATACGTACTCCAATCATTCCTCCTTCTATTGAGATACGCATTCGAGATAGACGTTTCGCAGGATCATATGCCATTAGAAATGCAGTAACAAATGACATGAGTTGTCCGGGTGTGCCCGCAGATTCTCCGCCTATCGTGGTGGCGCTGAGCACTACAATCGAAGCAATAGATAACCCAGTCAGAGAATCCATTAAGGGTGAAGTTGCTGACTCTAGACGTACCATCTTGTTTGCGCGTTTCTCGACCTCCCGAACAGCTCTATCCATTCTTTGCTGCATTAGTTTCTCAAGGGCAAACGACTTGATTACTCGAGCGCCCGTTGAGGTCTCTTGTACAACCTTTATAATTTCGGACAGTCCAGCCAACTCCATAGCCATCACTACTCTAACTTTCTTCAGCAGTAGACGAATACCAAAAAGAGCAGCGGGCCCAACGATTAGACTGATCAAAGAAAGCATAGGTTGCTGATAGAACATCACAGCAATTAGTGCTATCAATGTTAAGAGGTCTCGAACAAAACTGGTTACAACGATGTCAATTACATTGCGCGCCATCTGCGCACTTTGGGTGACTCGAATTAGGAGATCAGAGGAATCTGTCATATTGAAAAAAGAAATGCCTTGCCCTAACAGTTGTTCGAACAACTGTGATTGTTTTTGCGCCACAATTCGATTTCCAGCCCTAGCCATAAGTACAGTTTGTGCAAAGCTGGCAATACCTTTTGCGGTAAAAATCATCGCTACGCTGGCAGCGACCCAGAATACTCGCCCCTTGTTTTTAGTGTCGGTCATGGCATCGATAATTTCACCCATGATCCATGCAGATAAAGCTGTTGTTGCCGCAACAAATATCATTGCAGTAATAGCGGAAGCGTACCTCCATTTATGTGTTGGTAGGCTCTCTTTCAAAAGTCGACACAACAAGCTGTCGCCAAAAATTTGCTTGATAAAATTGCGTTTATATGAGGTATGGTTCACACGGACCTACTTAGCTTTCCGATTCGAAAGTACTGCGGCTTTGTTACTGATGATTGGTCATGTTAAGCGCTACCTTGTCCGAATGCCATGTGGCTTTTCTACTTCCGATGGGCGTTGTTGTAGAACTCTGACCTTCGAGGATTCACATCGTGAACCCATGCGGTTAGACGTGTGGCATGAGCCCGCCATCACCCGCCCGATACCGCACGACGAACTGGTCCATCTACACTTCATCGCTGTGCAGGGAGAAATAGCTGAAAGTTGGTGATTGCCCGCGAGGGCGGCATATCATGGCGGTGTTCAAGACGCCGTCAATTCTCCGAAGAGAAAGGGATATGCCGCATGACCAATACTACCATTACGACCTTACCCGATCCATCTGGATTTTCATCTGATCCGCTGACCGAGATCCTTCGCTGTGGTGCGCGCACTCTGATCCAGCAGGCAGTGGAGGCCGAATTGACTGCGCTGCTCCTCGCCCATGCAGGTGAAACGACTGAAGATGGCCACGCACGTCTTGTTCGGCATGGTCATTTACCCGAGCGCGAGGTGATGACCGGGATCGGCCCTGTGGCCGTGAAGGTGCCCCGGGTGCGTGACCGCAGCGCAGAGGCTGAGAAGATCCGGTTCACCTCGGCGATTTTGCCGCCCTATCTGCGCAAGGCCAAATCCATCGAGGAATTGCTGCCTTGGTTATATCTAAAGGGGATTTCTACAGGTGACTTCCAGGAAGCCTTGGCTGCACTGCTTGGCCCTAATGCCGCCGGGCTGTCCTCGACAACGATCTCACGGCTCAAGGCCTACTGGTGGGAAGAGTATGAGGACTGGCAGCGCCGCGACCTGAGCACCCGGCGTTTTGTCTATATCTGGGCGGATGGGGTCTACTTCCAACCGCGCATGGCTGAAGAGAAACAATGCGTTCTGGTGCTGATCGGGGCAGATGAGTGGGGCCGCAAAGAGGTTCTGGGCCTCACCGACGGTTTTCGTGAAAGCACCCAGAGCTGGCGAGAGCTGCTGCTCGATCTGAAGCGCCGCGGCCTTTCCCGGGCACCAGATCTGGCCGTCGGTGACGGCGCGCTCGGGTTTTGGGCAGCGTTGCGGGAAGTCTTTGGCGCGACCCGTGAGCAACGGTGCTGGTTCCACAAGACTGGGAATGTGCTCAATGCAATGCCGAAATCCCTACAAGCTAAAGCCAAGGGTCATCTGCACGACATCTGGCAGGCGGAGACCAAAGCTGAAGCAGAGACGGCCTTCGATTTCTTCACGGAAACTTATGGCGTCAAATATGACAAGGCGGTCGCCAAGCTGGTCAAGGATCGTGACGTCTTGCTCAGCTTCTACGACTTCCCCGCCGAGCATTGGAAGCACATCCGGACCTCAAATCCGATCGAAAGCATGTTTGCCACTGTCCGCCACCGGACAGGCAAAACGAAGGGTTGCCTGAGCCGAAAAACGGGCCTTGCTATGGCGTTCCGCCTCATGATCTCAGCCCAAGACAAATGGCGAAAACTCGACGGCGCAAATCGCCTGCCGGAGATCGTTCAGGGGATTGAGTTCAGAGACGGGATCAAGCAACTTCAA
>JADZAO010000098.1 GCA_020852535.1 Paracoccaceae bacterium
GTCCCTTTGCCGGTCTAGCGGTTTTGAGGGACTGTCTAGAGTGTGGAGAGAAAGACAAATAAAGCCCCCCACAGATATGACAAGAAAGGGGCTTGCGTCCGTGACAAATCTCGCTATTTTTTGCCGCTCATCAGATGGCTGGATCAAGCTCTTTTCGACCTAGGTAAGCCACTAATAAAAAATTTAAATCTAGGGGCATATCCCCGCTACCAGAGGTTTAAGACATGGCTGTCCCTCAGAACCGAGTCACCAGTTCACGCCGCAACATGCGTCGCTCGCACGACTCTTTGGTAGCCGACAACCCGCAAGAATGCTCAAACTGTGGAGAACTCAAGCGGCCACACCACGTGTGCTCGGCTTGCGGCCATTATGATGCCCGTGAAATCATCGCCGTAACTAAAGACGTCGATCTGGACGAGGACGCAGCGTAAGCCGCATCAGACCCCGCATCATAAAATGGCCAACGGACACAGTCCTATAACTGAACCTGCGGCGCAGACGTCTCCGATTGTAATTTCGGTTGACGCGATGGGTGGAGATCGCGGACCAACAGCAGTTGTTGGCGGTCTTGTGCTTTCCACACAGTCCTTTCCTAATATTAGCTTTCTTCTGCACGGCAACGAGGTCGAGCTTGGCCCAATAGTAGCGCGCGAACCGGATCTTGTCGGTCGCGTAACGCTTTGCCATGCTGAGCGCGTGGTAATGATGCATGACAAGCCCGCGCAAGTGATGCGCAACGGCGAAGGCACATCGATGTGGTCATGCATCGAGAGTGTTAAGCGCGGCGATGCAACCGTAGCAGTGTCTTGCGGCAATACCGGTGCGCTGATGGCAATTTCGATGATCCGCCTGCGCCGCCTCCCCGGAATCACTCGTCCCGCAATCGCCGGATTCTGGCCTAGCCGAAACCCTTCGGGTTTCAATGTAATGCTGGACATGGGCGCCGACATAAAAGCCGAGCCAAACGATCTAGTTCAATATGCCACGATGGGAGCAAGCTATGCCCGCAACGGGTTAAAGCTGACGCGCCCGCGTGTGGGCCTACTGAACGTTGGTACCGAAGAGCACAAGGGGCGATCTGAACTGAAAGACGCGCATGATAGGTTGCTGACTCTTCAAGATGTGGGTGATTTCGAATACATTGGTTTTGTCGAGGGTGGTGATATCCCCTCAGATCGGGTTGATGTGATTGTGACTGATGGCTTCACCGGAAATACCGCGCTTAAGACCGGTGAAGGTGTCGCCAAGCTAATCGCCGATGTGCTAAAGCAGGAGTTTACCGCATCGCTTTGGTCAAAACTGACTGCCGCGATGGCAATTGGCACGCTGAAGCGACTGCAAAAGCGGATTGATCCCCGCCGCGCAAATGGTGGTGTGTTTTTAGGGCTGAACGGCACAGTTGTGAAATCGCACGGCTCTGCGGATGCTACAGGTGTCGCAGCAGCAATTAAGCTAGCCTACCAACTAGCCAACTCCGGCTTTCTGCAACAGCTGGCGGCGCAGGTTGCATCGACAGAACACGCGGGACAGGGTGCCGTCATAAAAAATGCGCCTTCGAAAACAGAAGGCGGGACCGCTGAATGACGATACGTGCCGTTGTCAAAGGTGTCGGACATTACCTGCCCGAAAGGTTAGTCCCAAACACCGAGCTAGAATCGCTTGTCGAAACCTCGGATGAGTGGATCAGATCACGCTCAGGGATAGAACGGCGGTATTTCGCAGCTGAGGGGCAAACAACGTCTGATCTGGGTACGCGAGCTGCGCAGGCGGCTTTGGAGGATGCGGGACTAAAGATTGAAGATATCGACGCAATTATCCTTGCCACCTCGACTGCCGATCTAACCTTTCCTTCAGCGGCAACTATGATTCAAGCGAATCTAGGAATGGTGCGTGGTTTTGCCTTCGACATTCAGGCAGTCTGCGCCGGATTCGTGTTTGCTATGGCCAATGCCAATGCGCTCATTCTGTCAGGTCAAGCGAACCGTATTCTCCTAATCGGGGCTGAGACATTCTCAAAGCTAATGGACTGGAAAGATCGTTCGACTTGCGTACTGTTTGGTGACGGCGCAGGCGCCATGATACTTGAGCGAGCCGAGGGGAACGGCACAAACACCGACCGCGGCATCCTTGCAGCCGACCTACATTCGGACGGGAGACAAAAAGATATCCTATATGTCGATGGCGGGGTCTCAACCGGAATCACCGGTCATCTACGAATGCAAGGCAAGGAAGTCTTTCGACATGCAATTGAAAAACTTGCAGAAACCGCACATTCTTCTTTAGAAAAGGTTGGGCTAACGAGCGACGATGTGGATTGGATTGTGCCGCATCAAGCCAATATTCGCATCATTGAGGGCACGGCAAAACGTATGCAGGTATCCATGGATCGTGTAATCGTGACAGTGCAGGACCATGGCAACACCTCCGCCGCGTCTATTCCGCTGGCGCTTTCAGTAGGCAAGCAGCGTGGGCAGATCAATCAGGGAGATTTATTGGTAACCGAAGCGATCGGTGGTGGTCTAACTTGGGGTTCGGTAGTTTTGCGCTGGTAAGCCCATCTGAAAACCACACTCCAACTGCTTGATATTGACTTAAGAAATTAAACCGCACATCCTTAATCAGAATCTAGGGGAGTGACTTTAATGAACGAGAAGAGTCTGACACGAATGGATCTGAGTGAAGCGGTTTTTCGCGAAGTCGGTCTGTCGCGCAATGAAAGCGCAGCATTGGTTGAAAGCGTTCTGCAACATATATCCAAAGCGCTGGTTTCGGGCGAGATGGTCAAGATTTCCTCGTTTGGCACATTTTCAGTACGTAATAAGACAGCCCGCGTTGGCCGCAACCCGAAAACCGGGGATGAAGTGCCTATCAGCCCGCGCCGGGTGCTGACCTTCCGTCCTTCGCATCTAATGAAAGACCGAGTGGCGGCTAGGTCAAAGAAGTAAGGATCCCGGGCGGATGGACAAGTCACCCGACGCGTTCCGAACTATTAGCGAAGTGTCCGATTTTCTCGACACACCTGCTCATGTGCTACGTTTTTGGGAAAGCAGATTCCCGCAAATAAGGCCGATCAAACGAGCGGGCGGGCGGCGCTATTACCGCCCTGCCGATGTGGTGTTGCTTGCTGGAATCAAACGCCTGCTGCATGATGAGGGAGTGACGATCCGTGGCGTGCAGAAGATATTACGTGAACAAGGTGTAAGACATGTAGCCGGGCTCAGTGATAGTGCTAGGCTAACAGTTCCAGAAACAGATATTGAAGCCTTGCTGGCGACAGAGTTCGGGCCAGTATCGGCATCCGAGACAGAACCGGAGCCAAGCGAGAGGCGGACAGCGCAGGTCATATCGCTTGAAACAACGCTCGCCCGTGTCGACGGATGGACAGCGCAACTACCACTTGATTTGATACCAAAACCGTCCGTGGAAAAGATAACCGAAGCCCCCTTCCTCGAAGCTGAAGAAGAACCTCTGCCCGAGCCTGTCCGCCTAAATAGCGATGTTGAATCACAGGTGCCCCCCGCGGCAGATGAACCGACAGACGAAACACATGATATTTCCCTGCAAGGAATTGAACCTGTTGAGGAAAACACGATTGCTGCAAGGTTACGGCAGGCCGACCCCGTTTTTTTCGCAGCAAACTACGAGGCTTTGCTGGTGCTGCGGACACGGATTATCAACCTACGGGCGCGACTTGAAAATGGCGTTAGACACAGTGCAAAGTGAATACGGAATTGATGCGCTTTCCTGTTTTCCCCCACCTGAAAAAGCGATATGAAGACGCCGTGTCGGGCCGTGGCGCAGCCTGGTTAGCGCGTCCGTCTGGGGGGCGGAAGGTCGAGAGTTCGAATCTCTCCGGCCCGACCAACACCGAAACCGCCCGCCTGCCGTTTAGCAGCGCGGGCGGTTCAGTTTTTAGTTGGCGGAGCAGGACATGGTGACGACTGGGATTCTTCCAAGGCAGACAATCTGCGCGCTTATAGCATCGAATGTTATCAATGCGTCCTTACCCATCACCAACGTTCAGGTACAGCCTGCTAGCCTTGATCTACGTCTAGGAACCGTGGCTTACCGCGTGCGTGCATCCTTCCTTGCGGGGCACAATCGAACGGTGGCAGAACAGTTAAAAGAATTCGAGATGCACCGTGTTGATCTGTCAGCGGGAGCCGTTCTAGAAAAAGGCTGTGTTTATGTGATTCCATTACTAGAATCTCTATCCCTGCCTCAAGGCATCACCGCAGTGGCAAATGCCAAATCCTCGACAGGACGACTAGACCTTCTGACGCGAACGATTACTGATGGCGGGACCGAGTTCGACCGGGTCACAGCAGGCTATGCGGGACCACTTTATGCCGAAGTTTGCCCTCGCAGTTTCTCAGTTTTGGTACGCCCTGGGATGCGATTAAACCAGATACGCTTCTGTAGTGGTCAGGCCATTGTTAACGACGCCGAATTAGCTACTCTGCACAGGCGTGAGCGACTGGTGTCCGGTGAGGCAGTGATTTCAGATGGCTTGGGTTTTTCGGTCGATCTACTGCCCGCATCTGGTGATCTGGTCGGCTATAGAGCTAAACCACATACCAGCGTAATCGATCTTGATCAGATCGGATATTATCCGACGGCAGAGTTCTGGGAAGAGGTACGCACCAGCAAAGGGCGTATCATCCTTGACCCCGGCGCATTCTATATCCTTGTCAGTCGCGAGGCGGTAACGATCCCACCAGACTACGCTGCAGAGATGGCACCCTACATTGCGATGGTGGGCGAGTTCCGCGTGCATTACGCGGGATTCTTCGACCCCGGCTTTGGCCATGCCGAGGCGGGTGGAGAAGGATCTCGAGGCGTACTGGAAGTACGCTGCCACGAAGCACCTTTCGTTTTAGAACACGGGCAGATCGTAGGACGACTGGTCTATGAAAATATGGCCGAACGGCCCGATATACTTTACGGAAAAGAGATTGCTTCAAACTATCAGGGACAGGGCCTGAAGCTGGCCAAGCAGTTCAGATAGGATCAAATTTCTTCAAATTAATTTAGCTACAAAAGCTTGCATCTGATGCACAGGATGTGGCGCAGATCTTTTACTGTCTGCTTCGTTTGCTCCTACTTCTGAAAATCGTTTTTTTTCGAATTCGAAAATTCGTTCGAAACCGACATTAATGCTCACGGTAGATCATGTGGTAGAAAATTAAACTCAGGGATAGAAATCAAAAATCCTCGCAGGTTTATGTCACTAGATCATGTTACTGTTCATTTTATTTAGATTACGGTATCAACGATAACGATCGGGAGACATATATCTTCTATTTGTCTTATAAAACTTCACTCAATGTACTGCGCATCAAAGATACCTCACGTTCAGCACCTCTGCGTCAATTGGCCTCTAATTAAGAATTTTTTTTAAACATCAACAAATCCTAATCCTCGAACAAATCGCTTTGACCGATAGTTGTTTCTCCCTCGTCGTCGGATTTTTGCATCGATCCAGGCAAAGGGCGGTTGTCGAGCAAACCAGCGGCACGAAGCTCCTTGATGCCTGGCAAATCGCGGGCAGATTCTAGACCGAAGTGATCGAGAAAATGTTCAGTCACCACGAATGTAACGGGGCGTCCCGGTGTCATACGGCGACGACCAAGGCGGATCCAATTAAGTTCCAAAAGCTGATCAATGGTACCACGTGACACAGCGACGCCACGGATATCCTCAATCTCAATGCGGGTGACAGGCTGATGATAAGCAACAATGGCCAGAGTTTCGATGGCTGCACGTGACAATTTTCGCGTTTCAACGCTTTCCTTTTGCATCAGATAGCCAAGGTCGGGCGCAGTGCGAAAAGCATAGGAATCGCCCACCCGCACCAGATGCACACCGCGCCCTTCGTAGCGTTTTCGCAAGTAAACTAGTGCCTCAGACGGATCGCAACCATGTGGCATACGCGATTGCAATTCCGCCACCGTAACAGAATCAGCACTGGCAAAAAGGATTGCTTCAACCATACGTTCTTGCTCATCCATCGACAGGGCTTCAAACTTAAACTTTTCGATAGAATCTCTCATGCGTCATCCCTCCGGCGAAGCTGGATCGGAGCGAAGGTCTCGCCTTGCCGCAACTCAACCTGACCGCGTTTAACCATTTCGAGGACAGCTGCAAAATGCGCGGCAGTGCTAGAGCGGCGGCGCATTGGCGTCGCATCCCAGCCTTCAGGCAGAAAAGAGATAAGGTCTGACCAGTCACCAATATATCCAATCAACCCGCGCATGCGGTCAAGCGCCTGTTCCATCGTGTAAACATGATCACGGTCCATTACAAAGGGACGAAATTCGTCCTTTGTGCGGATACTTGCATATGCTCGCATCAGGTCGATCAAGGTAGCTTCGTATTTGATAACGCGATGGCGTGTAACATCTTCTGGAATACCACGCACAAAGATATCGCGCCCCAGCTGATCTCGCGCCATCAGCCGAGCGGCAGCTTCACGCATGGCTTCAAATCGTTCGAGTTGGAAAGAGAGATGAGCGGCAAGTTCATCGGCCGTTGGGTTATTGTCATCTGGTTCGGGGGGCAGCAGCAGGCGCGATTTGAGATAAGCGAGCCATGTAGCCATTACGAGATAATCGGCCGCAAGCTCTATCCGCAACATACGTGCGCGTTCAACAAACACCATATATTGTTCTGCCAGCTGTAAGACTGATATGCGGCGAAGATCGACCTTTTGAGTTCGCGATAAACTCAGCAACAAATCAAGCGGACCCTCGAACCCATCAACATCCACGATCAGCGCCTCAGCATGAGGCTGTTCGAGGACAGTCCAATCCTCAATCATGCAGCAGACCCTGTCAGGGCGATAGATTTAATTTCTAGGGCGAACAGGCTGACAGGATCCGGATCTCGCCAGACTGTGTTTCTCAAACTAACGATAAGTCGACGAAGATGGTTAAATACTTCAACATAACGAGCAAAAAAAATGAAACCAAATAGCTCGGCCTCGCGGTAAAGGTCGCGCCCCTCAACGATCAAGGCCATTCCAGCACAGCCGAAAATCTTGACACCAATGATATTAACTCTCATCTTTGATCGACCGGAACACAAGGGACGTTCTGTTCGAGCAGCGTCAAGCAGAAATCACGAATCTCGGTCTCATTGGCGAATCCGTGGGCGCGAAGGCGGTAGAAGGTGCGCCCACCGCTCTCGGATGATTGTACGACTAGGGCCTTGCCGCCGAAAACGGCTCCAAAATGCTTGGAAAGCTTCACCCATTCGGCGCGCGCCTGATTTTCACTGTCAAAAGCGCCAAGCTGTACAAGGCGGGTGCCCAACGGAATCATAGACGCGGCGACTTCGTTAGCAGGCGTGGTTCCTGCGCCTTTGACCAAAGCCGACGCAACATTGACCTTTGATTCGGCGTGTACTGCCGTGAGTGGCAGATCGGCGGGGCGCGAGCGAGGCCGAATACTCGCGGAAACTACTTCAGAAGTGGTATCAGGTGCGGCCATGTTTTTAATAACCGATACATCGGTAGAAACTTCATCGACGACAGCACTGTCAGGATCAATCGTCAACGCCTCAGCTAATGCCTTGGCTACGGCATCGGGGTTGGTACCTGTCTCGGGTTCGGCTGACGCAAGCGGGGCAAGTGCGGGATTCTCCGGCGGGGCCACAGAGGGGGAACCATTTAGATCTTCGGCGGCGGCATCCTCTTCGGTAAGCTCCACGGGACGAGGCGCAAGAATCAGTGTTTCGGGCGGCGGCGCTGCAGTACCCACTGCGGCAATATCATTGACGGCAAGCCCTTGATGAGCCGCAATTTCACCACCTGGATTTTGAGGGGCGATGCGCATCGGTCCCTCTATCGCCCGGATCACAGGTATGCTGGTCACATCACGCGCAACGAGTTTGTAGCACCAAATACCAAGTCCGATTACTAACACGGCTGAAGAGAGCGCAGCCGCTAGGTTGACCATGCGGGAAAACCGTACTGCCCGGGCAGCACCTTTCCCTTCGGTTACGCCGTAGCCATCATCGAGATCTTCGAAGTCCACGTCCGCTATATCCTGCCGCTTGCATGACGGGTCACCCCGTTACACTTACCCGTTCGCTTGTTGCTTAGCGCATTTCCTCGACCGGAGTAACACCAAGAATACCAAGACCACTGCAAATCACAACCGAAACAGCCCGCGCAAGTGCAATTTTTGTTTGTGACATAGCGGTTTTCCCCTCTTGGATGAAATGAAGGCTGGTGTCCTCGCTGCCGCGGCTCCACAATCCATGAAAATCGGAGGCTAATTCGTAAAGATAGAAGGCCACGCGATGGGGTTCATTGTTACGGGCCGCAATCTCGACTAGGCGGGGCCATTCAGCCAGTTTCTTGGCTATCTTCAGCTCGGCTTCATGCGTTAGACTCGCCAGATCGGCGGCAGAAAGCGTAGCATCATCAACCAAAATACCCGCATTCTGTGCCTTACGCAGGACCGAATTAATACGGGCATTAGCATATTGCACGTAAAATACGGGATTGTCTTTCGACTGTTCCAGAACCTTGGCGAAGTCAAAATCAAGCGGCGCATCGTTTTTTCGCATTAACATGACAAAACGGGTCACATCCGCTCCCGCTTGTTCGACCACATCGCGCAAGGTAACAAATGTCCCTGCCCGCTTGGACATCTTAAAGGGTTCGCCGTTCTTGTAGAGTTTGACAAGCTGGATCAGCTTGATATCAAGCGACACGCGGCCTTTTGATAGTGCCGAAACAGCGGCTTTCATACGTTTAA
>JADZAO010000099.1 GCA_020852535.1 Paracoccaceae bacterium
AGGCCGAATTCGACGGAAGGATCGACGAAGGTGCGCACTGCATCGAAGGGGATGATAAGAGGTTCGGGTTGGTTGCCGAAGTTGAGTGTGATCGAAAAGCTTTTGTCGGTGGTGGTGAGGTTTTCGAACCAATCTTGGATTACTATAGTCATTTCTAAGGGATAACGGGCTTTTAGCCAGTCGGCGATGCAGACATCGGGGTGTTTGGTATCGAAGGTGATGAAAAAATGGTGCGCGCCGGGAAGGCCATTTTCGGATACGTCTTGCAGGACCGACTGGATCAGGCCGCGCATCGCTCGGTGCATGAGGTTTCCGTAGTCAATGGAGCGTGCCATGGGTCGTCCTTTCTTTGCCTCCATTTAGGGCATATTTGAGATTGAAGGGAAGAGGGTAACGGCTTGAGCATTCTGAGACGCAGGTGAGGCGAGCGCGGTTATCACGATGGTATTGAACGCGTGATCGCCGTAATGTGACCGAGAATTTGTGAGGCTTTTGCAGAGCTATAGGGGGCGACTGGCTTTCTGGTGGGGTGGCTCAAGGTTCTCGTTTCAGGGTTTGCGATATGTGGGGACCTTCTTAATGAGACTGAGGATGGTTTTGAACAGGTTGTGTAGCAGTCCGTCGCCATAGGAGGGACGGTAAATATCGGTAAGGCTTTCGCCGATTTGAACATGACGTATTCGCATGTTAGGCGCGTTTCAGAGGATTTGGGATCGGGGTTGCTCACGCGTGTACAAGCTGGAGAAAGAGACCAAAGATGACTGGTGGGACGTAGAGGCTCTTTATGACCTTTGCTTTTCGTCAGGACGGACTGCGTTGTCGTCGTATCGTTTACGTGATGGGGTGCCGATGGTTGCGGCGCTCTGTCTGACAGTGCGGGATCCTGATGGCACGCTGGCTGCCGCGATTCGCTATTGGCCGGTCGAGGTGGGTGGGCAAGATGTCTTGTTGCTTGGCCCTGTGGCCGTGCACCCAACCCGGCAGGGTGAAGGGCTGGGTGGGCTTTTGATTAACGAAAGTATGGCAGAGGCACGGCGGTTGGGCTGGGAACGGGTGATGCTTGTGGGCGATGCGCCCTATTACTCACGCTTC
Source organism: Paracoccaceae bacterium (assembly GCA_020852535.1). GTDB lineage: Bacteria > Pseudomonadota > Alphaproteobacteria > Rhodobacterales > Rhodobacteraceae > Paragemmobacter. The sequence goes on from JADZAO010000099.1 coordinate 1,093, forward strand.
GGTTTTAGGAAGTTGGAAGGGGTGGTGATGCCGCCACCCACGAACCCTGATCGCGTGCTCGGGTTTGCGCTGAAGCGCGGTGCTTGGGATGGTCTGATAGGGGACGTGAGACGGGTGATTTGAAGACGGTGATGTTTCGGATTACTGGTGATTTTGCGCTCTATATTGGCGTTATGGAACCTAGTACAACCTGTTCGTAATCGTTGCCGCAGTGCTGAGATTGGGACGCTTGTGAGGCGTGTTACTCGGGTTTGGTGGACAAAAAGTCCATTAGGGCTGCGCGGACGGATTGGGCCCCGTCCAGCACGGCGCGGTTGATCACAGCGTTAACCTCGGTCAGGTCAACGTGGCGCAGGAGCGATTTGATTGGGCCGATGGAAGCGGGGCGCATTGATAAGGTGCGTAAGCCGCGGGCGGCGAAGGCAAGCGCTTCGACGGGTCGGCCTGCATCCTCGCCGCAAAAAGACAGCGGCGTGTTTGTCTCGGCGCAGCGAGCGACGATGTGGTCGATGAAGCGTAGGAATGACACGTTCAGCGTGTCATAGCGGCGGCGGACACGTTCGTTTTCGCGATCGGCAGCGAAGAAAAATTGTTTGAGGTCATTGCCCCCTATGGAGACAAAATCTGTTAGCTCAAAGAAGGCCTTGGGTGCATAGGCTAGGCTGGGAGTTTCTAGCATCGCGCCGACCTCGACTTTTGCGGGCATCGGATGGCCCATCGCGGTTTCGCGGTCCAGCTCGGCCATGATAACATCGCGGGCGGCGACGAATTCGCGGTATTCGGTAATTAAGGGGAACATGACCGTCAGCGGACGCCCTTTTGAGGCGCGGATGAGGGCCTGCAATTGCATGCGCAGCATGCCCGGTTTATCGAGCCCCACGCGGATGGCGCGCCAACCCATTGCGGGGTTAGGTTCGTCTTGCGGTTTCATGTAGGGTAGTACCTTGTCGGACCCGATATCGAGGGTTCGGAAAGCGACGCGTCGGCCTTTGGCGGCATCAATCACGCGGGCGTAGAGGGCCGCGAGCTCGGCGCGTTTTGGCATTTTGTTGTGGATGAGGAATTGCAGCTCGGTTCTGAAGAGGCCGACGCCCTCTGCGCCTGAACTTTCGAGGCTGGGCAGATCGGTCATCAGGCCTGCGTTCATCATTAAATGCGTGGTGGTACCGCATTTCGAAGTGGCGGATAGGTCGCGTAGGTTGGCGTAGCGTTGTTGGGCTGCCGCCTGCATCGCGATCTTATCGCGAAAGGCACGGGCTAGAGTTTCTTCGGGGCGCAGATGGACGATGCCTTGGTCGCCATCGACTATAATTGGGTCGCCGTTCAGCGCCTCGGTCAAGATACGGTTGGCGTGGATCACCAGTGGGATGGCGAGGGCGCGGGCGACAATGGCAGCATGCGAGCCTACCGAGCCTTCTTCCAGTACCACGCCTTTGAGTTTGCGCCCATATTCCAAAAGCTCTGCAGGGCCGATGTTGCGGGCGATCAGTACAGGGTTTTCCGGCATTTCGGCGCCAGTGTTTTTCCCTTGACCGGTGAGAATACGTAACAGTCGATTCGAAAGGTCGTCGAGATCATGCAGCCGTTCGCGCAGATAGGCATCAGGCACCTGTTCTAGACGGGCGCGGGTGGCGGATTGTTCTTTTTCTACGGCTGCTTCTGCCGAGAGGCCGCGGGCGATATCATCTTCCATTCGCTTCAGCCAGCCGCGGGAATGGGCGAACATGCGATATGCTTCGAGCACCTGTTTTTGTTCTTTGTGGAGGCTTTCGGCGGCGAGGAGGTCATCTACCGAGACGCGGAGTTGGCCTACGGCGGCGCGAATGCGGTCGATTTCGGTGAGCGGATCGTCGGCGACGGGGTTGGTAATTACCACGCGGGCTTCGTGTAGCCAGACGCGGCCCACGGCGGCGCCTTCCTGTCCGGTGCCGCCGCGGATCATTACGGGCTGTTTGTGTAGTGTCCGCATGCCGTCGACATCGCCTACGAAGAGACCAAGTTCGGTCATCTCGGCTAGAACCATCGCCACGACTTCAAGGGCGTAGATTTCGTCTTCGGAAAATTGGCGGGCTGTTTTTGATTGCACCACCAGAACACCGAGTTTTTCGCCGACGCGTTGGATAGGGACGCCCAAGAAGGAGGAGTAAATTTCTTCTCCTGTTTCGGGCATATAGCGAAAACCATTTTCCGATGGTGCGTTGGCGGCATTGACTGGAAGGCCGGTCTTTGCCACGCGGCCGACGAGACCTTCGCCTATCTTCATACGGGTTTGGTGGACGGATTCGGGCTTTAGACCTTCGCTGGCGCAGAGTTCAAGGGTTTCAGGATCGCGGAAGAGGTAGATAGAGCAAACTTCGGACCCCATAGAGTCAGCGATGAGATGAGTGATACTGTCGAGTCTGTCCTGCCCTTTGCCTGGGATTGCCAGTGTGTCGCGCAGGCGGCGCAACAATTTTCGGCTTTCGCTTTCGGTCCGTTCCAGCATCACGCTTCGCCTGAATTTTAGGGGTCTTATTGTGATTAAATCACATCGGGGTGAGAAGGTGAACGGGGATGGTCGCGATTGCGGTCGTTATGGTTGATAGGTCCGCTGGATGAACCTCTGTGAACTGCACATAATCACCTACCTAGGGAGTTCCGCGTTAGACGTTGTGGTCCTTCGTCTTATCTAGCTCAAAAGTGTCGTGCAGAGTTTGCACAGCGAGTTCCATATATTTGCGATCGATTAGGACAGAAATCTTAATTTCCGAAGTGGTGATGATTTTGATGTTGATGTTTTCGGCGGCCAGAGCCGCGAACATCTTGGCAGCGACGCCTGCGTGGCTGCGCATACCTATTCCAACGACCGAGACCTTGGCGACATCGGTATCGACGTTAAGGTTATTGTATTTTATGCGGCCTGAAGCCTGTGCGTCTTCCATTGCTTTTTGGGCGCGGCCAACTTGATTGATCGGGACCGAGAAGGTCATGTCTGTTACAGCGCCCGCATGGCTTGCGCAGTTCTTTTGTGAGATGTTTTGGACGATCATGTCCACGTTGACTCCCGCCTCTGCCAGCGGGCCGAAGATTGCCGAGGCGACGCCAGGGCGGTCCTCGATCGCGACGAGGGTCATTTTGGCTTCGTTGCGCGAGTAGGCGACACCGGAGACGACTTTCGATTCCATGATTTCATCCTCGTCGCAGACTAGAGTTCCAGAGTTTTCGTCGGTATCCTCAAAGGAGGACAAGACCCGCAGCCGTACCTTGTAGCGCATCGCTAGTTCGACTGAACGGGTTTGCAATACTTTCGCGCCGAGGGAAGCAAGTTCTAGCATCTCTTCGAAGGCGATTTTTGGGAGTTTGCGCGCCTTGTCACTTATGCGCGGGTCGGTGGTGTAGATGCCGTCGACATCGGTGTAGATGTCGCAGCGTTCGGCCGAGAAAGCGGCAGCGAAGGCGACGGCGGTGGTGTCACTGCCGCCACGGCCAAGGGTGGTTATGCGGCCTTCGGGACTGACGCCTTGAAAGCCAGCGACCACGGCTACCTTGAAGCCTTCGGCAAACTTGGCGTTGATATTGGTGCGCGGAATATCGCTGAAGCGGGCTGAAGCATGTGCTGAGGTTGTTAGGATCGGTACTTGCCAACCCTGCCATGAACGGGCAGGAATACCCATTTCCTGAAGTGTTAGTGCCATGAGGCCTGCGGTGACATTTTCGCCCGACGACACAACCGCATCGTATTCGCGGGTGTCATAGAGGGGCGAAGTCTGTTCGACCCAACTGACGAGTTCGTTGGTTTTGCCCGACATCGCTGAGACGATGACGATGACCTCATAGCCGCGTTCCACCTCGCGTTTGACCTTGGTTGCGGCATTTTTGATGCGCTCAAGGTCGGCCATCGAAGTGCCGCCGAATTTCATCACGAGAAGCGGCATGCGTCTCCCCCGTCAAGGCTTGAATTTGCGCGTTTCTTATTCGGGGGCGGAGTGGGGTGCAAGGGTGGATTGGGATGTTGCGCTTGGGGCGGCAGTTGGCGGGGACTTTCTGCCGTTTGAGGATATTTGCAAAAAGGAGAAGTGGTGCAAGGGTTGGTAGGGCCAAGGCGGCAAGGCTGAGCAACAGGATGATGAGTATGTTGTCCATCGTTGCAAAGACAGGATGGACTATCTGTGCGATAGCACTGCGAGGATTTCTCTGTCTGCGAGGTTAGTTTGAGCGATTCCACGGGTATATGTTGTTTAAAGAGCCCGCCAGCCGATATCGCGGCGGTAGAAACCCTGTGGCCAGTTGATGGCGTTGATCATCGCATAGGCGTGATCGCGGGCTTCGGCTAGCGTTGCGCCACGGGCGGTGACGTTGAGGACGCGCCCGCCGTTTGCGACGATGGTGCCGTTTTTATCGGCGGTTCCGGCGTGGAACACCATTTGGGACGAAGTTTCGGGCAGAGACTCGAGGCCGCTGATGACAGTTCCTTTTTCATAGGTTGCGGGGTAGCCCTTGGCCGCCATGACTACGGTTAGGGCGTGGTCGTCGGCCCATGTGACCCGTGCTTGATCAAGATGTCCCTCGGCGCAGGCGAGAAAAAGGTCGAGCGCTTGGGCACCTAGGCGCATCATCAATACCTGACATTCAGGGTCGCCAAAACGGGTGTTGTATTCGACGAGACGACTTCGTCCGTTTTCGATCATTAGACCTGCGTAGAGTACACCTTGGTAGGGTGTGCCGCGTCGGGCCATTTCGCGGATGGTAGGCTGGATGATCTCTTTCATGGCGCGGTCGACTATTGCATCAGTCAGTACGGGAGCAGGGGAATAGGCGCCCATGCCGCCGGTATTGGGGCCGGTGTCGCCATCACTGACGCGCTTGTGGTCTTGTGCAGTGCCGATCGGCAGGGCGTTGGTGCCGTCGGTTAGGATGAACAGCGAGGCTTCTTCGCCTGTCATAAATTCTTCGATCACCACTTCAGTACCGGCCGTACCAAATCCGCCATCGAACATGTAGTTGATAGCATCAAGCGCTTCACTGACCGTCATCGCCACGATCACGCCTTTGCCTGCGGTAAGGCCGTCGGCTTTGACGACGATGGGGGCCCCATGTGCTTTTACATAGGCGCGGGCGGAGGTGCTTTCTGTGAATCGGGCGTAGGCGGCGGTGGGGACTGCGCAGACGTCGCAGATTTCCTTGGTGAAAGATTTGGAGGCTTCGAGTCTTGCCGCCTCGGCGGAGGGGCCGAAAGTGAGGATGCCCGCAGCGCGGGTCGCATCGGCGACGCCTGCGGCGAGGGGTGCTTCGGGGCCGATAATTACAAAATCGATGGCGTTCTCTTTGCAAAAAGTTACGACCGAGGCCGCGTTCAAGATATCGATGTCGGTAGTTTCGGAAAGCCGGGCGATTCCTGCATTGCCGGGGGCCACTATTAGGCGCTCAGTCTTGGGGTTTTGCTTGACCGCCCAAGCGAGCGAATGTTCGCGGCCTCCTGAGCCTAGGATAAGGATGTTCATGGTGTTTACTTCTTGAACTTTTGGGGCGTCATAGGGGCGGGGCGAGGTTATGGCAAGACAGGGTATGGCGTAGTCAGTCCTGTGTTGCAAAAGCAAAAGAGATGTTGCGGGGGACGGTGGTTGTCGAATTTACGCTGTGTCCGGTCAAGAGAGTAAGAAGTCGGACGCGGTGAGCATATAGAAATAATGCGCATGTAGACCACAAGTTTGTGGCTACACCGCAGTCTTGCCTTCGATTAACCGTTAGCCCACATGGAAGAGGGTGGTGAAGAGCTGTGGGTCGAGGCTTTCTTGCGCGAAAGTCGGTCCTTCGGTCAGCACCGAGACGGCATCATGGCTATGCAGGCTTTCTTGATGGCTGGCCACAATTCGAAAATCGCCGATGCGGCTGTCGCCCTTGAGAGTTTGGCAGAAGGAACGGGCGGCATCTTCGACGAATATGGGGTTGGCGGCGTTCAGTTCGGCGAAAGCCTGTTCATCCTCACGCTTGACCATGACTTGCGTTTCGGTCGGTACGGCGGCGCGCGCTAGTTCGATTAGATCTTCGAAGAATAGGCATCTGTCTTCGTTCACTACGATTGAAATCCTGGCCACCGAGCGCTGCGAATGTGGGGTTGCAAGCTGGCCACGGGTGCGGCGCGCATGTTCGGAAAGTTCGAGCGAGCAGGGGCAGGTCGAGGAATAGACAAAGTCGAGGTGCATGATTTTTTTGCGTACGCCTGCCACATCGACCAATTCCAGCGCGATGTTGTAATATTGCCAGCCCGACAGTCCCGAGCGGAGCGATTCCATCTTTACTGGGAAGGAAAAACGCATCTGTATGCGGGCGTCGAAGCTTTCCAGCTCCCGTTTGTAGTCGTTCAATGCTTGTTCTATCACGTTGAAGCTGAAATCGCGTTCAGCATGCGCATAGAAGGATCGCATGATGCGGCTCATGTTGATCCCCTTCTTCTCGGCTTCGAGGCTCACGGTGCCGGTCACGCTGGTTTCGAGGCGAAGGTCACCGTCGTTGCGGGTTCTATAGCGGATCGGTAAGCGGAAGTTCGAGATTCCAACGTGTTGGATTAGCTGCTTTTTGCCCTTGATTAGGCTGGAGGGACCGTTTTGCAAATCTGGGAGTGAGGCTTTGTAAGCCTCGGTCGCTTCGAAATCGGCAGGATAGTCGCGGTTTAGCGCGGGATAGCCTTCTCCCGGCACAAGATAAGCTACAGCGGGATCTAAATGTGAGATTTCTGCATTGGATGCCTTATCGGCCCAGCGGCGTAATACTACCAGCGCTGCCTCGGCTTCAGCTTGGCTCGGTCGGTCGTCGAGTTTTCTGGTAATGATGTCCATCGCAGCGGCCTTTCGGTTTAAGTCTGACCAGCGGGTCTGCCTTTAATCTCAGCAGGTTATATCTGCGGCTCATTCGTCTAAATCACGTGCAACGTGAAAAGATTTCTACGTTGTGCCTTGTTATATAATGTAAGATTGCGAAATTAATAGGATAGGCTGAAAGAG
>JADZAO010000100.1 GCA_020852535.1 Paracoccaceae bacterium
GCTAGATGAACAAGCATCTCCTTAGGGCAGATCTGCAAGAAGTTGCGCTTCTCGCTCTCCCAATCGGCCATTATCCGCGCCGCGATCTGAGAGCCTGTCTCGGTCACATGCCGTTCGATCAAGCCGCGCAACTGGTCTTCCCAGTGCGGGTGGCCAATACCACAAGTAACCAGCGACTCAAGATTCATGAAATCTTCGGCCACCCCCTGTGGGTCATAAACGTAAGCCATCCCTCCGGTCATGCCCGCCCCAAAGTTTGCACCAATCCGGCCAAGAATCACCGCAACACCGCCAGTCATGTATTCACAGCCGTTCGACCCGCAGCCCTCGACCACGACTTTCGCACCCGAATTCCGCACAGCAAAACGCTCCCCCGCCCGACCACTTGCAAACAAGAACCCATCGGTCGCACCATAAAGCACGGTGTTGCCAATAATCGTGTTTTCTTCCGCCCGCAGCGGCGAGGAGACCAGCGGACGCACTGTAATCATGCCGCCCGAGAGACCCTTACCAACATAATCGTTAGCATCTCCTTGCACTTCAATCTTAATACCGCGTACAGCGAAAGCCCCCAACGACTGCCCACAAGAGCCGGTCAGCTTTACGGTCAAATGATCATGCTGCAAGCTGTTTCGCATACCAAACTTGCGCACAATATGGCTTGATGCCCGCGTCCCAATGGTGCGCAGGGTGTTGCGCACCGCATAGGAAAGCTGCATCTTCTCGCCGTCTTCAAAAAAGCGCGCACCGTCACGAATGATCTCGGCGTCCAACGTGTCTAGCACCGCATTACGCGGCTTGGAACGGTCATATGTAATCTTCTGGGTGCCCTCAACAGTAATCAACAACGGGTTCAAATCAAGATCATCCAGATTAACCGACCCGCGCGATACCTGCGTCAGCAAATCCGCCCGCCCAATGATCTCATCCATCGACCGCGCACCAATGCTGGCAAGGATCTCGCGAACTTCTTGCGCGTAAAAGGTAATCAGATTCACCACCTTATCCGCCGATCCGGTGAATTTCTGCCGCAAGGCTTCATTCTGGGTACAAACCCCGACGGGACAGGTATTACTCTGGCACTGACGTACCATAATACAGCCCATCGCAATCAGCGCTGCGGTGCCAATACCATACTCCTCGGCCCCCAGCATCGCCGCCATCACCACATCGCGTCCCGTCCGCAAACCGCCATCGGTGCGCAAAGTCACCCGCTCACGCAGGTTGTTCATAGTCAACACCTGATGCGCCTCTGTCAGCCCCATCTCCCAGGGCAAACCAGCGTATTTAATCGACGTACCAGGACTGGCCCCCGTACCACCGTTATGGCCAGAAATCAGGATCACATCAGCCTTAGCCTTAGCTACACCGGCCGCAATCGTTCCAACGCCGCTAGACGACACCAACTTGACCGTCACCTTGGCCCGTGGGTTGATCTGCTTGAGGTCATAGATCAACTGCGCAAGGTCTTCGATAGAATATATGTCATGATGCGGCGGCGGCGAAATCAACGTCACCCCAGGCGTCGAATACCGCAACCGCGCAATCAGCGCCGTAACCTTTATACCCGGCAACTGCCCGCCCTCGCCGGGCTTGGCGCCCTGAGCAATCTTAATCTCAAGCTATTCACAAGCGTTAAGGTATTCGGCAGTCACTCCAAAACGACCCGAGGCCACCTGCTTGATCTTGGCGGACGGATTGTCCCCATTCGGTTCCGGCAAAAAGTGTGCGGGATCTTCTCCACCCTCGCCTGAGTCCGACTTGGCCCCGATCCGATTCATTGCAACGTTCAAAGTCCTATGTGCTTCAGGCGACAGCGCCCCCAGCGACATACCCGGCGTCACGAACCTCTTACGAATCGAAGTGATACTTTCAACCTCTTCAATGGGCACAGGATTACCCAGCGTCTTGATGTCCAACAAATCGCGTATATGGATCGGTGGGTTCACCCGCATCGCATCTGAATACTGCTTCCAGAGATCATAGGACGCACGGTCACAGGCCACCTGTAACATATGCATCGTCTGCGCTTCCCAAGCATGCTTTTCACCCGACCGGCGCGCCTTATAAAACCCACCAATTGGCAACACATCCGCGTCACCCAGCCAACCCTTTGCGTGCACCTCCTCCAACTTTTTCTCAATACCAGTCAAACCGATGCCCGAAATCCGACTGTGCATACCAGGAAAATATTCAGCCACCAGCGCACGACTCAAACCCACGGCTTCAAAGTTCAACCCACCACGATAAGAGGAAACAACCGAAATCCCCATCTTCGACATAATCTTCAACAAACCGGCCTCTATAGCATCGCGATAGCGGCGCATTGCATCAGTCAACGAGCCTTCAATAAGTCCACGTTCGATCCGATCAGCAATCGAATCTTGTGCGAGATAAGGGTTCACCGTGGTCGCACCGCAACCGATCAATACCGCGAAATAATGCGAATCAATGCATTCCGCCGACTGCAAATTCACCGAACAGAAAGTCCGCAGCCCCTTACGCGTCAACCACGAATGAACAGCACTCGTCGCAAGAATCATCGGCATCGGAACGCGGGACGGCCCCTGATTTTTGTCGGTCAGCACCAACTGTCCCGCGCCCGAGCGCACCGCATCCTCCGCTTCGGCACGGATACGCTCTAGCCCTTTACGTAGGTCGTCTAGTCCCGACGACACAGAGAAGGTACAGTCAATGAAGGCAACCTGATCACCAAAGCGCTGCACCAGAACGTCGAATTCGACATTGGCGATAAAGGGGCTTTCCAGCACCAGAATTTCAGTCTGACTGCTATTTTCATCCAACACGTTTCGCAGGTTGCCAAAGCGCGTCTTCAGGCTCATCACTCGACCTTCCCGCAACGAGTCGATCGGCGGGTTGGTCACTTGAGAAAAATTCTGCCGAAAGAAATGACTCAGCGGACGGTAAACCGAAGACAACACGGCGACAGGTGTATCGTCACCCATCGACGCGATCATCTCCTTGCCGTCCTCGGCCATCGGGGCCAGCACCTGTTCCAGATCTTCGACCGTATAGCCCGCTGCAATCTGACGTTTACGCAGCTCAGTGCCGCTAAATTGCGCTGTCTCCGGCATATCGCGTAACAGCGCATTCAACTCGACGACTTTTTCGATCCATTCGCCATAGGGGTTGGCAGCGGCCAGCCGATCTTTCATCTCAGCATCATGATAGAGCTTGCCGTCCCGCATATCGACAGCAATCATCTGCCCCGGACCAAGCGCACCCTTTTCACAGATCGTTGTTTCATCCACCGGTACCATACCGACTTCCGAACCGGCGATCAGCAATCCATCACCCGTGATGACATAGCGCATGGGACGCAAACCGTTCCGATCCAACCCCGCGCAAACCCAGCGACCATCGGTCATTGCTAAGGCGGCGGGCCCGTCCCACGGCTCCATAACCGCGTTGCAATAAGCATACATATCCGCCCATGCCTTGGGCATGTCAGTCATGACCTTGCTCCACGCTTCTGGCACCAACATGGTCTTAACCATGGGCGCCGAACGGCCCGAACGCACCAGAACCTCAAAAACAGCATCCAGCGCACCCGAATCCGACGTGCCCGACGGAATAATCGGCTTTATATCCTCGGCCGCCTCACCAAAAGCACTGGAAGCCATACGGATCTCGTGACTCCGCATCCAGTTCACATTGCCTTTCAGAGTGTTAATCTCGCCGTTGTGAGCCAGCATACGAAAGGGCTGCGCCAGCCACCACTGCGGGAAAGTATTTGTTGAATAGCGCTGGTGATAGATTGCAAAGACCGATTCGAACGACTCGTCCATCAAGTCGGGGTAGAAGGCTCCCACATGCTCGGCCAACATCATCCCCTTGTAGATGATAGACCGACACGACAAGGAACACAGGTAAAGTCCCTGAATATGCGCGTCAATCGCCGCCTTCTCAATACGGCGACGGATAATATAAAGTTCGCGCTCAAACTGCTCATCATCGACGCCCTTTTCGCAGCGAATCAAGATCTGCTCGATCTCAGGCCGCGTCGCATTGGCCTTATCACCTAGCACTTCGGTATTCACCGGCACATGCCGCCAGCCATAGATGTAATGTCCCATCCGTAACACTTCGGTCTCGACGATGGTCCGGCAGCGCTCTTGGGCACCAAAATCCGTACGCGGCAGGAACACCTGTCCCACGGCAATCAGCTTGCCCATATCCGGCTTGTGCCCCGTCCGGCGCACCTGATCATAGAAGAACTTGACCGGAATCTGCACATGAATACCCACGCCATCGCCGGTTTTGCCATCGGCATCAACCGCGCCACGGTGCCAGGTTGCCTTCAACGCATTCATCCCGTTTTCAACGACTTTACGCATCGGCTTGCCGGAAATAGAAACGACTAAACCCACACCACAAGACGAATGCTCGTCATCCACTTTGTAAAGCCCGTTTGCATCCAGCCAAGCGCGCTTTTCTTCTTCAGCCTTCACCCATGCGTCATCATAAATTGTCATGGCTTTGGACCTCCTGTGACATGCGCGAAAGCGGCAACGAAGACATCACTGCGTCGCAATCAAAAATCGGTTTTATCATGGCAAAACCGGCTTCTCCGGCCTCGCTGAATTTCAGAGGCGACCCATCCATCGGGAAGAGCCCCGTCCCGCCATCCCACTGGCTCGGTCCCGCAAAAAACAGCCGCCACTTGGCACTAATGAACTCATGACCATATGATCGACGCAACAAGCTGCCATCTGGCCCCCTCTCGACATATTCAAACTCTGTCTGCTGCAAAGGTTCGCCATCGATAACCACATTCTTTCCGGTCAACGAGTCATGCCCCTCAACCTCGATCGACTCTGCACCGTCCGTCGAAAGGTTAAAGCGATAATCGTCATATCCCTGCGACAAAAGCTCACGCAACGAAGCAGGATCAGCACGGTCTTGCAGCATCTGTGTCGTACCTGCTCCAGTGTCGTAGCTTTCCAGCCACTCTCCTTCATCATTCGTAAGGCCCAGAAAGAAGATGCCTTCCTGATCAAAATCCGCACGCCATTTGTCACCGTCGGAATCGTCCGCGCAGATATAATAGTTCGATACACGACAGCCCTTGGACTGCACCGTCAGAAACGTAGTGCACCCATCAGGTGGCGTGAAACTTCCCGCCACCGCTGGCCACGCTATCAAGGTAAAAAAGACAACCCCACGCATCATTCGACCGCCAGCGTCACGGACTGTGCCAGATAGGCCAACATCGCCTCAGCCGCTTCTCGTCCATCACGAATAGCCCAGACCACCAGCGAGGCCCCGCGCACGATATCGCCCACGGCATAAACCCCCGAGAGGCTAGTCGCATGACTGCGAGAATCAGCCTTAATGGTGCCCCAGCGCGTCACGGCAAGTTCCGGCACTCCCCAAAGTGAGGGAATTTCTTCCGGTTCGAAGCCCAACGCCTGCACAACCAGATCAGCAGGCTCAATATAATCAGCCCCTTCGATCGGTTCAGGCGATTGGCGACCGCTCATGTCGGGCACACCCAGACGCATCCGCTGCACCATGACTCCATCAACCACCTCGCCGCCGGTAAACCCTTTGGGCGCAGTCAACCAAACAAAATCAACGCCCTCTTCTTCAACGTTCTGAACCTCGCGCTGCGAGCCCGGCATGTTTGCCTTGTCACGGCGATAGAGGCACTTGACCGAAACAGCCCCCTGTCGAATCGCCGTCCGCACGCAGTCCATCGCCGTATCACCACCGCCGATCACGACAACCCGCTTGCCCGAAGCGTTCAACTCACCCGAATCAAACTCGGGCACATCATCACCAAAACCCTTGCGATTACTGGCCGTCAGATAATCCAACGCCTTAACTACACCCTTGACACCTACACCGGGCGCCGAAATGCTGCGCGCTTTATAAACACCCGTCGCGATCAACACAGCATCATGCTGGCCGCGAATAGCATCAAAGCTAATATCCAAACCCACTGTACAATTCAGCACAAACTGCACGCCCGCCGTTTCCAGCTGCTCAATTCGCTGCATCACAACCGACTTTTCCAGCTTGAAGCCGGGAATACCATAAGTCAGCAGCCCACCCGCACGATCATAGCGGTCATAAATTGTCACCTGCACTCCACACCGCCGCAGCTCAGTCGCCGCTGCCAAACCACCTGGACCGGCCCCGATAATACCCACCGAATCCGTCCGCTCGACACTCGGCGCGACAGACTTCACCCAACTGTTTTTCCAAGCAAGATCCGTTAGATATTTCTCAACCGACCCTATAGTAACCGTGCCATGACCAGACTTCTCAATCACGCAATTACCTTCGCACAAGCGATCCTGCGGACAAATACGGCCACAAATCTCAGGAAAGGTATTAGTCGCTTGACTCAGTTCGTAAGCTTCCTGCAACCGCCCCTCGGCAGTTAGACGTAGCCAGTCGGGGATATTATTGTGCAGCGGACAATGTGACTGACAATAGGGCACACCACACTGACTGCACCGCCCTGCCTGCTCGGCGGCTTTCTCAGTCGCAAACTCTCTATATATCTCAGAGAAATCCTGCACACGCAAAGACGCAAGACGCTTTTCGGGCATCTCCTTATTGACGCTAACAAACTGGAGCATGCATTGCTTGGCCACGAAGGCACCTCCCATACAGGATTATCTCGAACGCGCTTTTTACCGCGACCATCGAAACACAAAAAGTCAGCAATAGTGACCTAATGATCGATTTTTCGAAAGGTATATGGAAAATTCTACTAAATATAGCAAAATTTAGGTCAGTATATGGTACTAAAAGTCTCAAGCGCCAAGCAAAAGAAGACCAAGCGCCACGCCGCCCACAATGATTCGCCACCAACCAAACAACAAAGAACCATGGCGCGACACAAAATCGAGCAACCAGCGCACCACCAGCACCCCGCTCAAAAATGCCAAGACGAACCCAACCATAATGTCACTAACAGCCGAAAAATCCAAAACATGGCGGCTTTTAAACAAGTCATAGGCAAATGCCGCACCCATCGTCGGCATCGATAAAAAAAACGAAAACTCGGCACTCGCCCGCCGCCCGACACCAAGCATCCGCGCCCCCACGATTGTCGCCCCAGACCGGCTGACTCCCGGAATCATCGCCAAACACTGGATGAACCCGATCGCCACGGCTTTGCGAAACGGCAGCGCCATCGCATCATCGTATTCTGGCACAGGCGCGAGACGGTCCACAAACAGCAGCACGATCCCGCCAAGGATCAACATCACCGCCACCAACGCTGGCGTCTCAAACAACACAGTCTTGATAAAACGATTTGCAAAAACACCAATCACCACCGCAGGCAAGAACGCCAGCAACACCGAAATCACAAATCGGCGCGACGCCGGATCGTTGCCCATCGTCAATGCCACCCGCCACAGCTTGCCAAAATATACCGTCAAAATCGCCAGCACCGCACCAAGCTGGATCACAACTTCGAAGGTGCGCCCTGGAGACTGAAACCCCAGAAAATGCCCCGCCAACAACAGATGCCCCGTCGATGAAACGGGAATAAACTCAGTCAACCCCTCTACAAGACCGAGGAGGGCTGCATCAAAAAAATTGCTCAAAAAATCAGACCTTCTTCAAGTTCTTCGCCGAATTTTTGATCGCAGCATATTGTCCCGACGGACGATAACGCCATAAATATTCGGGTATCACCGCCCCAATCGCCGTAGGCGTAATCCCCAGATCAACCAAGCCACGCGCACCCGAAGCAACAACGTTATCCTGCCGCAGGTTTTGCACTTGATCACGCGTAATCATGCCATTCTTTATCAAACCCGCTGTCAGCATCTGCACAAAATCCAGCACACCACCTATTATATCCGCTAGGAAAAAAGGCACGTTGAGGACCAAACGCCGCCGCTGGATCACCGCCAGCATCTGCCCCATCAAAGCGCGGAACGTGACCACATCGGGCCCGCCCAATTCATAAACGCCTGAATCTGCACGACCCGTCGCACCCAGCACCGCCACCTGCGCCACATCATCCACATAAACCGGCTGAAAACGCGTATCGGCCCCAACCACAGGCAGAATCGGCCCCAACCGCGCCATCTCGGCAAAACGGTTGAAGAACCTGTCTTCGTTGCCAAAAATAATCGAAGGCCGCAAGACCACCGCCTTAGGAAATGCTGCCAGAACGCCGAGCTCGCCCGCAGCCTTGGTCCGCTGGTATTCACTTTCCGACCCGGCATCCGCCCCAATAGACGAAATATGCACCAGATTAGCCACACCAACTTCCGCCGCGATCCGTGCGATCCGTACTGCCCCCTCAGCATGCACCGAAGCAAACGTATTCTTTCCGGCGGGGTTCAAAACACCCACGCAATTAACCACCGCATTCGCCCCACGCATCACCGACCGCACCGAAGCATCGTCGCGGATGTTACAAGCCACAGGCTCAACTTGACCGACCACACCATAAGTCTTGACGAAAAGCGCTTCGTTGGGATTACGTACTGCAACCCGCACCCGCCATCCCTCTTTCACCATCCGCAGTACGATATAGCGCCCAACGAACCCCGAACCGCCATAGATCGTGACAAGTTTGCTCATCATGCGAGCCTCCCGCTCGTTTACACGTCAATTACACCCTTGTCGCCAAAAGGCCAAGCCCACGAAGCGTAGCAACACCATTCCGATTTTTTAGCAAAAAATTCATAGCGCCTTGCTGCCAAAAGATTCTTTACACCCTACGTTGACACAACCCATAGGCTTCTTTACATCGCCCCACATCGTCGTAATGCCCAGATGGCGGAATTGGTAGACGCACTGGTTTCAGGTACCAGCGCTGCAAGGCGTGGAGGTTCGAGTCCTCTTCTGGGCACCACGTTGATGATGTCAAAAAGGGCGTGCTGAAAAGCGCGCCCTTTCTATTTTCATCCTTTCCCTGCGTTGACCACTCCTTCGCCAAGGTCTAATGCGATCTAATACCTTACGGACAAGGAATTTCCTGTGGCGATCCACCTTTACCGCAATGACCTACCCGACGGGCTGACTTTCGGCCCCATAGTCGCCGTCGATACCGAAACAATGGGTCTCGACCCACGCCGCGACCGACTTTGCCTTGTCCAGCTCTCCGATGGCAACGGCGACGCGCATCTGGTACAAGTCGATCGTGGCCAAACCTCTGCCCCAAATCTAGAACGGCTGCTAACCAGAACCGACACACTGAAACTCTTCCATTTTGGTCGTTTTGATATCGCTGCAATAAAACAAACCTTCGGCGTCACAACCGCTCCCGTCTGGTGTACCAAAATCGCATCACGTCTGATCCGTACGTTTACCGACCGACACGGACTGAAATATCTGCTTTTAGAACTCAGCGGCATCGATGTGTCAAAACAACAACAAACCTCGGACTGGGGTGCCGAAGCCTTGACTGAAGCACAAAAAGAATACGCGGCCTCCGACGTGCTTTACTTGCACCGCCTAAAGGAAGAACTCGAAGCACGCCTAATCCGCGAAGATCGAATGGAACTTGCCCAGCGCCTGTTCAACTTTCTACCGACCCGCGCCGAACTTGACTTGATGGGCTGGGACGAACCCAATGACATCTTCCATCACTGACCCCCTTCTAGCCACAGCCCGCCGCGTCATCATACGCGAGGCGCAAGCATTGAACATGCTAGCCGAGAGCCTAAACAACAATCTCACCGCTGCGGTGCAGTTGATCCTCAAAGCAAAAGGCCGCGTGATCGTCTCGGGCATGGGCAAATCCGGTCATATCGCCCGCAAGATCGCTGCCACCCTCGCTTCAACCGGCACACCTGCACAATTTGTCCATCCCGCCGAAGCAAGCCACGGGGACCTCGGCATGGTGATGAAAAGTGACGTAGCCCTCGTTCTGTCGAACTCAGGTGAGACGCCCGAACTGGCCGACATCATCGCCCATACCCGCCGCTTCGACATTCCGCTGATCGGCGTTGCCTCCCGTGACGGCTCGACTTTGCTACGACAATCGGATGTGGCACTTCTGCTGCCGCCCGCACCCGAAGCCTGCGACACAGGTATTGTGCCCACCACCTCCACCACGATGGCCCTTGCACTTGGTGACGCCATTGCCATCGCACTGATGGAGCATCGTCAGTTCACCCCCGAACATTTCCGCGTCTTCCACCCCGGAGGCAAGCTCGGCGCACGTCTGGCCAAAGTGCGTGACCTCATGCATGATAATCCACCCACCGTCCCGCACGACACCCCGATGGGCGAAGCGCTGATCACTATGTCGAGCCATGGCTATGGCGTAGTCGGTGTGACCAACAGAAATGGCGACCTGCAAGGCATAATCACTGATGGCGACTTACGACGGCACCTCGTGGGCCTGATGGACCTGACCGCAGGTGACGTGATGACCGCCAACCCTCACACCATCGGCCTAGATGCTTTAGCCGAAACCGCCATGCGCATCATGAACGAAAAGAAGATTACCTGCCTCTTTGTTACCAATCCACAAAGCAACGCGACCGCCGTAGGCCTGTTACACATCCATGACTGCCTGCGTGCGGGGATCGCCTGACAATGACCAAACGTCGCGCCTTTGACGGCAGGTCGCGGACGGTGGGCTGGCTAAAAGTCACGCTACCGCTGATCGCTCTAGGTCTGCTCTCCACGTTATTTCTAGTATCCAACCGCATCGACCCCGATACTGCAGTCCGCTCTTCTCAAGTCGATGTAGAATCTCGCCTACGCGAGCCACGCTTAACCAATCCCACCTATGCCGGAACAACGACAGACGGCAGCGCCATCACAATACAAGCAACCGAAGCACGGTCCGCGCAAAAAACCGGCGCGCCCTCGACTACGATGGATGTAACGGCGTCCATAACCACGCTGGCCGGAGCGCGGACCGACCTGCGCTCAGACAAGGCCTTATTTAATGATGAAAAAAACGTCCTTCATCTGACAGGCAATGTACAAATCGCCGACACCAAAGGCTACCGTCTTTCCACTGAAACGCTGGACGCCAACCTATCCCGCACGGAATACGCATCACCCGGCCCGGTCAAAGGGACCGGCCCCATCGGCCAAATCACGGCAAATAGCATGGCATTGATCTCCAATCCAAATGCAGATGGAAGCTATCTTCTAGTTTTCAATGGCCGCGTAAAACTGATATATCAACCCCAATGAAACACTTCTTCGCCTTTTGCGTACTGATCTCCGCCTTTGCCGCTCCAATGTCTGCGCAGCAGGTCGAATTCACCGGCCTCAAGCAGGACAATTTATTTCCGATTCAGATCACTTCCGACGTACTGTCGATCAACCAATCAACCGGAGTGGCAATCTTCGAAGGCAAAGTCATCGTGACCCAAGGCGACATGACAATCAACGCCGCTAAAGCACGCATCGAAAACAAAACCGATGGTACCGGCATCGACAAGATCTTCTTTTCAGGTCACGTCACCTTCCACAACTTAACCGAAGCAGCCGAGGTCGGTGAAGCCGTTTACACCGTCGATCAAAGTAAGGTTGTGATGACTGGAAACGTCCGTCTCACACAGGGCAAAACCACCATCGCAGGCCGGAAACTCGTCTATGACCTGCAAAAGGGCATCGGCCAGATGCAAGGACCTGTGCATACCACCTTCCTGCCAAGATCGAGCAACACACCGTGACCGTAAAACCCAAACTTACCATAACCAAAGGATCGACAGGACTGTCGGTCGACAACTTACGCAAAAGCTACAAACGCCGCCCCATCATCCGCGACGTGTCAATTACCCTCAAGCGGGGTGAGGTCGTAGCCCTGCTCGGCCCCAACGGTTCAGGTAAGACCACCTGCTTTTACGCCATCGCGGGCCTTATAACGCCCGAAGGCGGGTCAGTCCAACTCGACGGGCGCGATGTAACCGCTCTACCAATGTATCGCCGCGCACGCCTAGGAATTGGTTACCTGCCACAGGAAGTCTCAATCTTCCGCGGCCTTTCAGTCGAAGATAACATTCTCGCCGTGCTCGAAATCACAGTGTCCGACCGTCACAAGCGCCGCAAACGACTAGAAGAACTTCTGTCCGAGTTCTCCATCACACACTTACGCCGCGCACCCGCACTCGCACTATCGGGCGGAGAACGCCGCCGCGTCGAAATCGCTCGCTGCCTTGCCGCCGATCCAAAATACCTACTTCTCGACGAACCATTTGCAGGTGTCGATCCTATAGCTGTGACAGAAATCCGCGACCTCATCGCCGATCTCAAGAGACGCGGCATCGGCGTTCTAATCACCGACCACAACGTCCGCGAAACGCTCGAAATCGTCGATCGCGCCTATATTTTGCACGATGGCAAGGTACTAATGAGCGGCACAACCGACGAAGTCATCCGCGACGAGATGGTGCGCCGCGTCTACCTCGGCGAAAACTTCCGCATCGGCTGACTCGCTTTTTCTAGCCACATCTCGACAAACCTACCATATTATTAAAATCACCTAAAACACCCACAAGGCCCCCGTTGAATTCACCGAGAGCTCATCGTATATCCCCACGTCAACAGAAAATCCCGAAGATGACACTGACGACTTGAGCCAACCCATCGTAATCGCCTAGATGGAGACAAAGGTTCCCTCCGTCACCCTACGCGGAGTCATAATAATTTTGGAACTTAGCGGCCAAAAAATGTTCGCGTTCTGCAACAAAGGATATGGCAGCGTAAATGTCATGTACCATCATGATAATATGACGACATCGACACAACAGAAAATGACCGGCACTTCGGCACGGCACAGGAACAACTGACGGCATGGCCCTTTCCAAGCTACTTATCCCGGAGGCCGTAAGGGTCGTTGGGCAACTGACCAGCAAGAAGCGGCTCTTCCAAGAACTAGGAGAGCTTGCTTCCTCGGTTTATAGACTCGACGCCGCAACTGTGATCGACAGGCTCCATGAACGTGAAAGTCTTGGTTCTACCGGCGTGGGCCACGGCATCGCCCTACCTCATGCACGTCTCGAAGACCTGACTAGTATTATCGGCGTCTTCATTCGTCTAGAAAAACCACTCGACTATGACAGTGTCGACCGCCAGTCCGTCGATTTGATCTTTGGCCTCTTTGCGCCCAAGGATTCGGGCGTCGAGCATCTCAAGGCACTCGCCCTCGTCAGCCGCACCATACGCGACGAGAATGTAGTGTCAAAACTCCGAGCCAATAACGATCCGGCAAAACTTTACGCAATTCTGACCGAGTCGCGAGCCATTCAAGTCGCCTGAGCCCACAACCAACCAATCCGCTTACTATGCCGTTTTCTGCGATGCGGCCATATCATGCAGATAGGCCGAGAACTCATCGCGCAAATCGGGCCGCGACAAGCCAAAAGCCACAGTCGCCTGCAAAAAACCCGCCTTGGAACCGCAGTCATAGCGCTGCCCGCAAAAGCGGTAGCCAAAGACATTGCCATCTGCCACTTCATCGGCAATCGCATCGGTCAGCTGAATTTCCCCACCCGTACCCTGCTTCATACGGTTCAGGTTGGTCATCACCTTGGGCGACAAAATATAGCGCCCGATCACCGCAAGATTCGACGGAGCAGTTCCCGCCTTGGGCTTTTCAACCATACCCTTAACTTTAACTATCTGCCCCATATCCTCGCCAATATTGAGAACACCGTAAGACGACGTACGCTCGGGCGCCACTTCCATCGCCGCAACCATGTTGCCACCAGTTTCGGCATAGGCTTCGACCATCTGCTGCAAGCAGGGTTTTTCCGCCGCAATCACATCATCAGGCAAAAGCACAGCAAAAGGCTCATCCCCGATCAGGCGACGCGCACACCATACTGCATGACCCAGCCCCAAAGGTCGGTTCTGGCGGATATAAACAATTGCACCGGAATCCATGTTGGTCCCCTTTAGGACCTCAAGGAGATCTTCCTTACCCGATTTTTTCAGCGTACTTTCCAGCTCCGGCGCGCTGTCAAAATAATCCTCCAACGCCGACTTTCCGCGCGAAGTAACAAAGATAAATTCCTTGATCCCCGCCGCACGGGCCTCGTCAATCGCGTACTGAATCAACGGGCGGTCTACCAAAGTCATAATTTCCTTTGGAATAGACTTAGTCGCAGGCAAAAACCGCGTTCCAAGACCAGCCACCGGAAAGATGGCCGTCAAGACCTTCTTCACTCTCATCTTTTATCACCCATTTCAGCCCCACTTTAGGAGCCCGGCAAAACGCCGCACTTATTCCCTATGTCAAACAAAGCTTACCAGCCTTTAAGCCCTCAAAGAAACGGCGTTGTGGTAGCCGTTCCACTACTTGCGCGCAAGGATGACATACAAAACGCGGCAGGAACGGACAGTATTCAGGTCATATTTGCCATCATAGCCTCAATCACAGGTACATCACTTGGATTATTCAACTCCCAGAACTGCCGCCCTTGCGCAGAAACCTCAACACAAAGGACCACCCTACCGTTCTCGAGAAATCGCAGCTGTTCCAGCCCTTCCAGCTTTTCCAGCGGCCCGATTGGCCACGCTGGATAGTCGCGCAAGGCCGCAGGGCGATATGCATAAACCCCTACATGATGGAACACCGGCGTAGGTTCGTCATCACCATAAGTCTTGCCGGTAAAGGGAATAACTTCTTTCGAAAAATAAAGCGCGCACCCGCCTGCACCAAACACAACGGTCGTGCCACCCACCCGTCCCGCACGGCGATCAGCCAACAATGCAGCGAGCATCTTACCCTCGCAGCGCAAGACCGGCGTTGCAACGACCGCATCAGAATCGACCTGCAGCCTAACCATTAGGGCCTCTACGAACCACGCAGGCGTCAACGGCGCATCGCCCTGCAGGTTCACTACAATGTCATAACCCGTCAACTTGCCCGCCACCTCGGAACAACGCTCAGTGCCGTTCTGGCACTCAGTCGAAGTCATCAGCACTTCAGCACCAAAAGCCTCAGCATGGTTCAAAATACGATCGTCATCCGTCGCCACCACCACGCGATCAACACCGCGCACGGCCATCGCCGTCTCCCAGCTGCGTTGGATCAAAGTCTTTTCACCGTCCGGCCCACGTAAAGAAACCAGCGGCTTGCCCGGATAGCGCGTACTGGCATAACGAGCAGGGATGACGATCAACACGCTCATTTCAGATTAACTCCCGGAGAAAATGCAATAAAGAAAGGGTTTTCCCAACCCTCTTTTCCATAGCGCAAGTTGCGGTGATCATCCATGCGGACCACCACGCCGCCTGCGCCGCGCAGCACGGCATCACCCGCCGCCGTATCCCATTCCATCGTGCGGCCCAAACGCGGATATAGATCAGCCTCGCCAGTCGCTACCAAACAAAATTTCAGGCTTGAGCCCGCGCTGCGACTCTCCTTCACATTATAACGAGCGATATAATCTTCAGTCGCTACATCACGGTGCGATTTCGAGGCAACCACCATCAGCGCCGCGTTGTCGGGATTTGCCACACGGATCTCCCGCACCTCGCCACCCACTTCCTCTACCGAAACCCCATCTGCCCGCGTATAAAACAGCCGCCCCTGCGCCGGAGCGTAAACCACCCCCCGCAACGGAACGCCATTTTCCACATAGGCAATGTTTACCGTAAAATCACCACGCCGCTGCACAAATTCCTTGGTTCCGTCTAGGGGATCAACAATCAAAAACGTCTCGGCCCGCAATCCATGACTGCCAACTTGCTCTTCAGTGATCAGTACGACATCGGGAAAAGCCACACGCAAGCCTGCCGAGATCAGCGCATCGGCTGCCTCGTCGGCTTCCGTCACCGGTGACTGATCACCCTTAATCTTCACGGTGAAATCGGGGCCATCATAAACCTCCATGATCCTCGCTCCGGCATCGAGCGCCAATTGGCGGATAACCGGAATCAAGCATTCAAAATCCATGACAGACCCCCGTCAGGCCAGTCGGCCCGCGCTGATTAAATACTAGCTTCACCCACCTTATCATGCGCCCCGCGGCCAAGAGCAAGCAGTCGGCGCAAGTAAGGAATGAATCTTGAAATTCCCAGCAAACATCAAAAATCTACACAGGCATCAAATACCCAGTCTTGCTTCCTGCTAGTCCAACTCAGCATTGAGCTAATGAATAAATTTTACAGCATGAAGCGCATCTCTCTATCCTAAACAGCAAGAAAATAACGCCTTTTTTATTTTCCTTCGGATCGGTCGCAAAATCAGGGGTCTCTGACGCTTGCAGCGCCACGACCCCCAACTTATATACCCTGCGAAGCCGGTAAGAGCGGGCCGCTCTTGCCGGATAAACTTGGGATCGGGGTCGATCGCCTTCTATAGGGTCCAGCCCCACAACATCGCCGAAAGAAGGATAAAACACATGGCCAAAGTCATCGGGATTGACCTCGGGACCACCAACAGCTGCATCGCTATCATGGACGGTTCACAGCCTCGGATCATAGAAAACTCCGAAGGCGCGCGCACCACGCCTTCGATCGTAGCATTCACCGAAGGTGAGCGTCTGGTCGGCCAGCCCGCCAAGCGTCAGGCCGTCACCAACGCATCCAATACGATCTTTGCAGTCAAGCGCCTGATCGGTCGTCGTTTCGACGATCCAGTCATACTCAAAGATCAAAAGAATATGCCATATAAGATCGTCAACGGCGGCAACGGCGACGCATGGGTCGAAGTTCGCGGCGAGAAATATTCTCCCAGCCAAGTATCAGCTTTCATCCTACAAAAAATGAAAGAAACTGCAGAATCCTACCTTGGCGAGTCAGTAACCCAAGCAGTCATCACTGTTCCGGCCTATTTCAACGATGCCCAGCGTCAAGCCACCAAAGACGCAGGCAAAATCGCCGGTCTGGAAGTGCTGCGCATCATCAACGAGCCAACGGCCGCAGCCCTCGCATACGGCCTCGACAAAAAAGAGGCGCGCACCATCGCAGTCTATGACCTTGGCGGTGGTACCTTCGACATAACCATCCTCGAAATCGACGATGGCCTGTTCGAGGTAAAATCCACCAACGGCGACACCTTCCTCGGCGGGGAAGACTTCGACATGCGTATCGTCAGCTACCTCGCCGAAGAGTTCAAGAAAGAACATGGTGTTGATCTAACGCTCGACAAGATGGCGCTTCAACGCCTTAAGGAAGCTGCCGAAAAGGCCAAGATTGAGCTTTCATCCTCGCAGCAGACCGAAATCAACCAGCCGTTCATCTCAATGGACAAGAACACCGGCCAACCGCTCCACCTAGTGATCAAGCTAACCCGTTCCAAACTGGAAAACCTTGTCGATGATCTGATTAAGAAGTCGATGAAACCCTGCCAAGCCGCGATGAAAGACGCGGGCCTGACAATGTCCGACATCGACGAAGTCGTTCTAGTCGGCGGTATGACCCGCATGCCGCGCGTAATTGAGGAAGTGACCAAGTTCTTCGGCAAAGAGCCCCACAAAGGCGTGAACCCTGATGAGGTCGTGGCCGCCGGTGCAGCAATTCAGGCGGGCGTGTTGCAAGGCGACGTGAAAGACGTTGTCCTCCTCGACGTAACCCCGCTTTCGCTGGGCATTGAAACACTAGGCGGAGTCTTCACACGCCTGATCGACCGCAACACAACAATCCCGACCAAGAAAAGCCAAGTCTTTTCCACGGCCGAAGACAACCAAAACGCCGTAACAATCCGCGTCTTCCAAGGTGAGCGCGAAATGGCGGTCGACAACAAGATGCTCGGCCAATTCAACCTAGAACAGATCCCTCCTGCCCCGCGTGGCATGCCGCAAATTGAAGTCACCTTCGACATCGACGCAAACGGCATAGTCTCAGTCAAAGCCAAGGACAAAGGGACAAACAAAGAGCAAGCGATCACCATCCAAGCCTCAGGCGGCCTGTCCAACGAGGATATCGAAAAGATGGTCAAGGACGCCGAAACAAATGCCGAAGCCGATCGCGAACGCCGCGAACTGGTCGAGGCCAAAAATCAAGGCGAAAGTCTGCTGCACTCGACCAAAAAATCCTTGGCCGATCACGGCGACAAGATCGATCCATCCACCGTCGAAGCCATCGAACTTGCCATGGGCGCGCTCGAAGACACTCTCAAGACCGAGGATGCAGGAAAGATCAAAGGCGGCATCCAAAACTTGACCGAGGCTGCGATGCGACTTGGCGAAGCCATCTACAAAGCCAGTCAGTCCGAAAGCGAAGGCAAAGACCCCGACGCACCGCGTGATGTAGATGACGACATCATCGACGCCGATTTCGAAGACCTTGGCGAAAACAAGCGAAAGTAACACCACGTGAAACGGGAAAGAAGGCGGTTCGGCAACGAACTGCCTCCTACCTATTGTGATTAGGGGTTTTGCAGTGACAAAACGTGATTACTACGAAATTCTCGGGGCACCGCGCGGCGCTTCGGCAGAAGAGCTGAAGAAGGCCTATCGCACCAAGGCAAAAAAGCTTCACCCAGACCGTAATTCCGACAACCCGAATGCCGAAGCGCAATTCAAGGAAGTCAACGAAGCCTACGATATACTCAAGGACCCCAACAAGAAAGCCGCTTATGACCGCTACGGCCATGCGGCTTTCGAGGGCGGCAGCAGTGGCGGGCGCAGCAACACAAACAACGGCGATTTCACCTCCGCCTTCTCAGACGTATTCGAAGATATCTTCGGCGATTTCATGGGCGCTCGCGCTAACAGCGGGCGGTCGCGCGCACAACGCGGATCCGATCTACGTTATAACCTGCACGTCAGCCTCGAAGAAGCCTTCAAGGGTGTGCAAAAAACCATCAATGTTCCTACCTCCATAGCCTGCGACAACTGTCGCGGCACGGGAGCAGAAGGCGGCACCGAACCCGTTACCTGCCCGACCTGCTCGGGCATGGGCAAAGTACGGGCGCAACAGGGTTTCTTCACCGTAGAGCGCACATGCCCCACCTGTTCAGGTATAGGGCAGATCATCAAGAATCCTTGTCGCTCATGCGGCGGCGCGGGCCGAATCGAAAAGAAACACTCTCTTTCGGTAAACATCCCTGCAGGTGTGGAAACTGGCACCCGCATTCGCCTTGCAGGCGAGGGCGAGGCCGGATTACGCGGCGGCCCCACAGGCGACCTTTACATCTTCATCGAAGTCAAAGAGCACACACTCTTCCAGCGTGACGGCGTGCACCTCTTCTGTCGTGTCCCCATCAGCATCACAACCGCAGCATTGGGCGGCGAGGTCGAAGTGCCCACGATCGACGGTGGCAAATCTCGTGTGAAAGTTCCGGCAGGCAGCCAGACCGGCAAGCAGATGCGTCTACGCTCCAAAGGCATGCCTACCCTACGCGGCGGCGGCACTGGCGACATGGTACTGGAACTGGCGGTAGAAACCCCCGTCAAGCTCACCATTCGCCAGCGCGAGCTCCTTGAGGAATTTGAAAAATTATCAGAAGAAAACAATCCTGAAGGTCAAACCTTCTTTTCCAAGGTCAAAGGCTTCTGGGACGGAATAAAAAACTAAACCGACGCGAAGTTTGAGGCAAATTCCTCTTTTACCTCTTAACCATTTTTAAAGCATCCCACATAATGAAAGCGCAAGTCCTATTACCCCTTGCGCCAAGTCAAATCCCTACCCACAACCTGCGGCCCCGCAGGTCATTCCCGTCAGACAGTTGCCCGTCCATGACAGTGCTTGAACCGTTTGCCCGACCCACAAGGGCAAAAATCATTGCGCGACGGATTACCCCAAGTCACCAGATTATCCTCATCGAACCCCACCAACCGCGTTGCCGAAGCAAGCGCAACATCTGCGGACACCTCCCCCCGCTGTTGCACCACGATCTGTGCCATCATCGCTTCCTGCTCTGCCTGCGTCATTGGCCGGACCCGAGCCAGCTTCTGCACTACATCCTGCCGCAGACCATTCAGCATCGATTCAAACAACGCAAAGCCTTCAGTTTTATATTCCGCCAGCGGGTCACGCTGTGCATAGCCCCGAAAACCCACAACCGATCGCAAATGTTCCAGCGTCAACAGATGCTCACGCCATTTGGCATCGATAGTCTGCAATAACACCTGCTTTTCGATATTGTGCATTGTCTCGGGTCCGAAACCGGCCAGTTTCTCGGCCATCATCGCATCCGATTGCGCCACGATCCGCTCGCGCAGCACCTCTTGGTCCACACCTTCTTCCGCCACCCAATCAGCAATCGGCAGATCAAGGTTTAGCTTCTCCAGCACAGCCTTCTTCAGACCTGGCACATCCCACTGATCAGCATAGGTTTTGGGAGGCATATAAAAATCGACCATATCCTCAATCACCTGAAAGAACATGTCGGCAACAATCTCACCAATATCCTCAGCCTGCATAATATCCAGACGCTGGGCAAAGACCGCCTTACGCTGGTCATTCATCACATCGTCGAACTTCAAAAGCTGCTTACGAATATCGAAATTACGGCCTTCCACCTTGGCCTGCGCCCGCTCCAGCGACTTGTTCACCCAAGGATGCACAATCGCTTCACCCTCTTTCATGCCCAGCTTCGAAAGAATGGCATCCAAACGCTCCGATCCGAAGATCCGCATCAAATCATCTTCTAACGACAAGAAAAACGACGACCGGCCCGGATCGCCCTGACGGCCTGAACGGCCACGCAGCTGGTTATCGATCCGACGACTTTCATGCCGCTCGGTAGCCAGAACATACAGACCACCCGCCGCGATCACAGCGGCCTTCTCGTCGGCATGCTCTTCTTCAATCTTGGCACGTACCTCATCGGGGTGCAGATGCGGGTCGGCAGCAATAGCTTCCAGCACCTTCAACTCGATATTGCCGCCAAGCTGAATGTCGGTTCCACGTCCGGCCATGTTGGTGGCAATGGTCACAGCGCCCAGCTTTCCAGCCTCGGAAACAATCTTAGCCTCTTGCTCATGATGCCGTGCATTCAGCACGTTGTGCGGAATATCAGCCTCAGTTAGCAGCTTCGAGAGATGTTCCGACTTTTCAATAGAAGTTGTACCTACCAAAAGCGGCTGCCCTTTGGCATGAGCCTCCTTGATTGTGGCAACGACGCCTTCATACTTCTCTCGCGCCGTACGATAGACTTTGTCGTTCTCGTCAACTCGCGCCACCGGACGATTTGTCGGCACCTCAACCACACCAAGCTTGTATATTTCGGCGAATTCTTCAGCTTCCGTTTGAGCGGTACCGGTCATCCCTGCCAGCTTTTCATAAAGCCGGAAGTAGTTCTGGAAGGTCACCTGCGCAAGCGTCACATTCTCAGGCTGGATCTGTACCTTTTCCTTGGCTTCGATCGCCTGATGCAGACCCTCCGACAAGCGCCGCCCCTTCATCATCCGTCCGGTAAATTCGTCAATCAACATCACCGTGCCCTCGCGGACAATGTAATGCTGGTCACGATGAAACAGCTTATGCGCCTTAAGCGCTTGCGTTATGTGATGCACCAGCGTCGTGCTTTCAGGGTCGTAAAGCGATTGCCCCTCAGGCAGCAGACCCGCCGCCAACAACATCTGTTCGATCAGCTCATTACCATCTTCAGTATAGGTAACGTTACGGGTCTTTTCATCCAACGTGTAATGCTCGGATCTAAGCTGCGGAATCAGTCCATCGACCTTCATGTAAAGCTCGCTACGATCTTGGCTCGGCCCGGAAATTATAAGCGGCGTACGAGCCTCATCGATAAGAATCGAGTCAACCTCGTCAACAATGGCGTAAAAGTGCCCGCGCTGCGCCATCTCGTCGATCGAGGATTTCATGTTGTCACGTAGGTAATCAAAGCCAAGCTCATTATTGGTCGCATAGGTGATATCGCAACGATAAGCCGCACGTTTCTCGTCTTCGCTCTGATAGGGATAAACCACGCCACAGGTCATGCCCAAGGCATTGTAAACCTTACCCATCCAATCGACATCCCGCTTAGCCAAATAGTCGTTTACCGTAACGACATGCACACCCTTGCCCGCAAGCGCATTCAAATAAACAGGGAAGGTAGCCATAAGCGTTTTACCCTCGCCGGTCTTCATCTCGGCAATATTACCTTGATGCAAAAAAATCCCCGCCTTCAACTGCACATCGAATGCCCGCAGTCCAAGCGCCCGTTTGGCTGCCTCGCGACAGTTAGCAAAAGCTTCCGGCAACAGGTTGTCAAGGCTTTCGCCCGCAGCGACCCGCGCCTTAAACTCCTCAGTCTTTATCTTGATACTATCGTCGCTCAGAGCGGCAAACTCCGCCTCCAGCGCGTTAATCTTGGCCACAGTCGGACAAACCGACTTAACCTTGCGGTCGTTCGACGTACCGAACACCTTCCGCGCGAGCGTTCCGAGACCCAGCATGTTTTCTCCGCTTGGTCGTTGCTAACATGAACGTGTGGCATTGTGGCCTTGCCCGTCCTCAACACCTTCCTTAGAAGGACCGAGTCGACCCGGCCGGACCCACCCCACGCAACCCCCGCGAAATAAGGGACAGGCAGGACTTAGTCAACGCCGCGCAGGCCCGCAGCATAGTTAGGAGAAGGTAAGATGGGAAAACATATTGGTTTTTGGGCAGGCCTTACGCTCGCACTCGTGTCGGGGCTACCGCTTGCGGCAAAAGACGCACCCACGATCGACACCATCGTCGCAACCGTCAACGGCGAGAATATCACGCTGGGCGAATTAATTGTCTTGCGCGAAAAACTTCCCCCACAATACCAACAGCTTCCCGATGAAATGCTGTTCAAAGGTCTGATCGACCAAGCCGTGAAACAACTCATCCTTGAACAATCAATCGCCAAAACCAAGTCCAAGCACGACGAGCTTTGGCTGAAAACTGATGCCCGAGACTACATGGCAAACAGAGCGCTAGAAGACATCGTCAAATCCGCTATAACCGACGAAGCACTACAAGCCGCATATAACGAGAAATATGCCAAAGCGCCCGACACCACCGAATATTCCGCTGCCCACATCCTCGTCGCAGACGAGGCCAAAGCCAAGGATTTGAAAGCCCAAATCGACGGCGGCGCAAACTTCGCAGAACTGGCAAAAACCAACTCCACCGACACCAGCTCGGCCGTCAACGGGGGCGATCTCGGTTGGTTTGGCACCGGCGTAATGGTCAAACCCTTCGAAGAAGCGGTCGTCTCCCTAAAACCTGGCGCAGTCTCGGCACCAGTCAAGACCGACTTTGGCTGGCACATCATCAAGCTTAAAGAAACCCGCCTAGCCACCAAACCCACGCTTGATCAAGTCAAACAAGACCTCTCCGCAGAGATCGAACAAAAAATCGTAGCCAAACATATCGAAAAGCTGACAAACGAAGCAAAGATCGAAAAACCCGGAGAAGAACTTGACGCGGCTCTCATCCGCAGCACAACTCTCTTCATCAAGTGATCTAACCTAGCACAGGGAAACAGGCCGTGGCCGAGACCTATTGGAAAGCCGCAGCAAAGGCGCTCAGGGAAAAAGTAAAGAATCTCAAATCTCTCTTTCCCGACCAAACTAAAATCACAAAGGACGCAAAACCTGTCTCACCGCTCGCTCCCAAAAGTGGCTTTCCTGCCCTCCCGCGCATCTTGGGCGTCGAATTTGCAGCGGTAGAGGCTGGCATCCG
This sequence comes from Paracoccaceae bacterium, assembly GCA_020852535.1. Lineage (GTDB taxonomy): Bacteria > Pseudomonadota > Alphaproteobacteria > Rhodobacterales > Rhodobacteraceae > Paragemmobacter. The sequence goes on from JADZAO010000100.1 coordinate 23,527, forward strand.
CTACCAGAATCGCAAGGACGTGATGCTCGTCCAACTCGCCCCTGGGACCACCATAGCAGGCGCATTCACCCGCTCCTCAACCCGCTCAGGTTGCGTGCGCGACTGTCAAACGAAGCTCGCCACCAAAGTACCCACGGGCGCAGGTGCAGCCCTCATCGTCAACTCCGGTAACTCCAACGCCTTCACCGGCAAAGCGGGAGACAAAGCTGTCGCAGCTATCACTAACAATGTTGCCACCGCACTGAACATCCCCGTTTCGCGCGTCTTTTCGTCATCAACCGGCGTAATCGGCGAACCGCTACCCTACGACCGGATCATCACCAAAATCCCCCAGCTTATCAGCAATTTACGCGAGAATGCCATCGACATGGCCGCGCAGGCGATAATGACCACTGACACCTTTCCCAAAGGCTCCGCCGCAACGGTGCAAGGTGAAGGCGGTCCGATCCACATCGCAGGCATCGCCAAAGGCTCGGGCATGATTGCCCCAGACATGGCCACCATGCTGGCCTACATCTTTACCGATGCCAAACTGCCGCAAGCTAGCCTACAAAAACTACTCTCACGCAACATAAACGCCACCTTCAATTCGATCACCGTCGACAGCGACACCTCCACCTCTGACACACTGATCCTTTGTGCTACAGGCCAATCGCCCGCCGCTGAACCCAAAGGCACAATTTTGAAAGCCTTCGAGACCGCACTCCACGGCGTCATGCGCGACCTCGCCCTGCAAATTATCCGCGATGGGGAAGGCGCAACCAAACTAGTGGAAATCCGTGTCACCGGAGCCAAAACCAATGCCGACGCAGCCAAAGTGGCCTTCTCGATCGCCAACTCACCACTCGTAAAAACTGCCATCTCGGGAGAGGATCCAAACTGGGGCCGCATCGTTGCTGCCATCGGAAAATCCGGGGCCACCGCCGATCGCGACCGCCTTTCAATCCGCTTCGGCGATATCCTCGTCGCCGAAAAAGGCTGGAGGAATCCAAAATACCAAGAGAAAGACGGCGCAGCCTACATGCTGCAAGATGAACTCGTCATCGCAGTAGACCTCGGCATCGGTCGCGCCAAACGATCGGTCTGGACCTGCGACCTCACCAACCGATACATAGAAATCAACGCTGACTACCGCTCCTGATTTTACACTGGATCAAATATTTCACGAAGAACCGGAAGGGTGTGACCCCCGGCATTTGAAACAGGGACCCACACCAAAATGAAAACCGTCATCGTCTCTGCAGTAGCCTTAATTGATACCGATGGTCGCGTTCTTCTGGCCCAACGCCCCGAAGGTAAATCTCTCGCAGGGCTCTGGGAATTCCCTGGCGGTAAGGTCGAACCTGACGAAACCCCCGAAGCTGCATTAATTCGCGAGCTGAAAGAAGAACTTGGGATCGACACCTGGCAAAATTGCCTCGCGCCGCTCACGTTCGCTTCACATATCTACGAAACCTTCCACCTTTTAATGCCCCTCTTCGTCTGCCGCCGTTGGCAGGGCATCCCCCACGGGGCCGAGGGGCAAAACCTCGCATGGGTGCGTCCAAACGCCCTACGCGACTACCCAATGCCCCCCGCAGACCTACCTCTTATACCAATCTTGCGTGATTGGCTCTGATTATACCCCAAAAGTATTAAAACGCTTAAAACCCTATTTGAGCTTTCCATTTCAACACCAAATCTGATGAAATCAAATATACTCAGAGCCATCACACTCAGGATTTGAGTGTCCGCTCAAGGCATCTTCATCAAATAGCTTGCAGACGGTAAACTCATTTCGTGAATTGATAAGCATCAAACGAAAAAGGCCGAGCTATCGCACGGCCTTTTTTGTTTACTCAGTTCAAAATCAAGCAAGCGTCCGCGACACTTCCTCACGCTCGAAAATTTCAATGACATCGCCTTGACGAATATCTTCGTAACGCTCAAAGGCCATACCGCATTCCTGACCCGAGGTAACTTCCGTCACCTCGTCTTTATAGCGCTTCAACGTCTTCAAAGTGCCCTCATGGATCACCACATTTTCGCGCAACAAACGTACACCAGCCGAACGGCGGGCAATACCTTCGCTAACGATACAACCGGCAACCATACCAACGCCCGTTACCTTAAACACTTCCTTAATCTGCGCGTAACCAATAAAGGTTTCGCGCACTTCGGCTTTCAACAGGCCGGAGGCTGCTTTTTTAATATCATCCACAAGATCGTAGATA
>JADZAO010000101.1 GCA_020852535.1 Paracoccaceae bacterium
CGTTCGACTGGCTATTCGAGAATGGGTTCCAACCTGCAAAGGTTACCGATATTGGTTGCGGCACAGCGGTGCTCGCAATGGCCGCGGCTGCGGTACTACCAGATGCACTAGTGATCGCGTCGGATATCGATGCAGTGGCAGTCAATGTGGCACAGGCCAATATAGATATCAACAAGCTGACAGGACGGGTGGAATGTCTGGAAGCGGCAGGCTTTGCCCATCCGCGTCTGACCGAGGCGGGACCGTTCAACCTTGTTTTTGCTAATATACTTAAAGGACCGCTGGTAGAACTGGCCCCTGATATGGCGCTACATATGGCTTCAGGCGGGCTTGCAATCCTGTCCGGTTTGCTAGTCGCTCAAGCCGAGGCCGTGACGGCGGCCTATGTAGCAGCAGGGTTCACGCTACAAAGCCACGCCAACATCGGAGAATGGTCGACGTTAGTACTGAAGCGGGATTGACTGTCGCCTTTGGCACGACAAGCCATTATCCAATACCCGTTTAGGTTTAACTTTTAATTAAGCTTTCTTCTGCCACTCCTAACACCACAACGCGAAGATTAGCGATGTTTAATCCGAACTAAGAAAACTTCAACGCCCCCGTACTAAGACTACGGCAACAACATGCGTTGAACCACAATTACTGAGCGAGCACACGGCATTCCGGCACGAGGTCGTGCGTAAACATCCGAGGCGCCGAGGTGATGGTGGCGCTGGACCAGTATACTACTAATCAGTAGGAGAGTGACGGTCGACCTAAAACTTGACTGGAGCCAATTCCTATATTTTTGTCCTTACGATGAGACTATCTTTAGCGGTGTTAAACCGCTGCACAGATAACAAAGAAGCGGGAAACATCGAGGCGCACTGGAACCTTGATTTTTACGCGTCTATAATGCACGCTATGACATATCACTTTACGATACATGGCCGAATTATCGGCCCGGTGCGCTGAACCGGCCACCGGGACACCCACTGTTTTTTTCTTGCGCTGCGTGATCGTGGTGCCCTTTTGCAAAACCCATCCGACAGGACTACCACGATGAGCGCCGATATAAACACGCCCGATTATCGTTTGACCATTTTCCTACCCGAGACCGAATTTCCGATGCGTGCGGATTTGCCGCAGCGTGAACCCGACTGGCTAAAACGCTGGGAAGAGATCGGGGTTTACGACCGCCTACGCGAACGTGGCAAGTTAGAGGGACGGGTGCCTTTTGTACTACATGACGGCCCTCCGTACGCCAACGGACACCTGCATATCGGGCACGCACTAAATAAGGTACTAAAGGATATGGTGGTGCGATCCCAGCAGATGATGGGCAAGGACGCCCGTTACGTACCAGGATGGGACTGCCACGGACTGCCGATCGAGTGGAAAATCGAAGAGCAATATCGCGCTAAAGGGTTAAACAAGGATGACGTGGATGTAGTTACCTTCCGTCAGGAATGCCGCAAATTTGCGGAAGGCTGGATCGACGTTCAACGCGAGGACTTCAAGCGGCTTGGTATCACGGGGAAGTGGGACGCCCCGTACCTCACAATGGATTACCACGCAGAAGCAGTGATCGCGGAAGAGTTCATGAAGTTCGTAATGAACGGGAGCCTATATCAAGGATCAAAACCGGTAATGTGGTCGCCGGTGGAAAAGACCGCTTTGGCCGAGGCGGAGGTCGAATATCACGATCATACGAGCCATATGATCTGGGTACGGTTTCCAATGGCATCTTCGACTAAGACAGCTAACGATACAAAAAATATACTGACACGCGAAAAGGTGAGTGTCGTCATCTGGACTACAACACCTTGGACCATCCCACAAAACCGTGCTGTCGCATTCAACCCGACGATCGACTACGGGCTATATCGTGTCGATACCCTACTCGAAGGATCGGCGGCACGCATTGGCGAGCACATCCTATTGGCGGACAAATGTGCCGAAGAGGTCAAAAAGAGTGCCAAGGTCGAGACTTGGACCCGTATTGGTACGTTTGAAACCTCGGCCCTTGAAGGAGCCACCCTCGCTCATCCCTATCGCGGAATCGAAGGCGGCAATGGCGAGTGGGACTTCGATGTCCCCATGCTTGCCAGCGATCATGTTACCAATGATGCAGGCACAGGTTTCGTACACACCGCGCCCAGCCATGGTGATGACGACTATCAGATGGGTCTAAAATACGACCTGCCAATGACCTATAATGTGGAGCCTGACGGGTCTTACCGTACCAGCCTGCCGCTCTTCGGCGGCCAACACATTATCCTCCCCGATGGCAAAGAGGGTCCTGCCAACGTCTCGAACATCAAAGCCTTGGCCGGGACTGGAGCACTGTTTGCCAAGGGCAAGCTGAAGCACAGCTATCCCCATTCATGGCGCTCAAAAGCCCCGCTGATATATCGCAACACACCACAATGGTTTGTTGCCATCGACAAGCCACTTGACGATGGCATAGGGCAGTATGGCGCTTCGATCCGAGCGCGAGCACTAACCTCGATCAAGAACCTCGTCGAGTGGACGCCACATACGGGACACAACCGCCTATTTAGCATGATCGAGGCGCGGCCCGACTGGGTTCTATCGCGCCAACGGGCTTGGGGTGTACCACTGACGGCTTTCGTCAAGAAAGGCGCACAGCCAACCGATGCCGACTATCTGTTACGCAACACCGAAGTGAACTCTCGCATCAAGGCAGAATTCGAAGCGGCAGGAGCAGATATCTGGTATGTGGCGGGCTTCAAAGAGCGGGTACTTGCAGGCATCGTCGATCCTGACGCTTACGTACAAGTCTATGACGTACTCGACGTCTGGTTTGATAGCGGATCGACACATGCCTTCGTGCTGCGTGATCGTGCTGATGGTACGGCAGACGGGATTGCGGACCTTTACCTCGAGGGCACCGACCAGCATCGCGGCTGGTTCCACTCGAGCATGCTGCAAGCTTGTGGCACCAAAGGGCGAGCGCCCTACAAGGGCGTACTAACACATGGCTTCACGCTCGACGGAAATGGCATAAAAATGGCCAAATCAGTAGGTAATACGATCGCCCCACAAGAGGTAACAAAGGAATATGGCGCCGATATTCTGCGACTTTGGGTGGCTCAGTCAGATTACACCGCCGATCTAAGGATCGGAAAAGAAATCCTGAAAGGCGTGGCCGACAGCTACCGGCGCTTGCGCAACACAATGCGTTTCATGCTTGGTAATTTACAATGGTTCACCGAGGCCGAACGGGTAGATGTAAAGGAAATGCCAGAGCTAGAGCAAGGGCTGCTACACCGCCTAGCCGAATTGGATGCCGAGGTACGCGAAGGTTACGCGAAATACGATTTCCAAGGCGTGTTTCAAAAACTCTTTACCTTCTGTACCACAGACCTGTCGGCAGTCTATTTTGATATCCGCAAGGATGTTCTTTACTGCGATGCGCCTTCGTCCCTACGACGGCGTGCAGCACGGACGGTGCTCGACCTATTGTTCCATCGCCTGACCACGTGGCTCGCACCCATCCTCGTCTTCACGATGGAGGATGTCTGGTTGTCGCGCTTTAACAAGGCCAGAGAAAGCGTGCATCTACACGATATTCCCGAAACACCAAAGTCTTGGCTGAACCGTGCACTGGCGATAAAGTGGGACCGTATCCGTGCGGTGCGCCGCGTAGTGATTGGAGCGCTAGAAGTGCAGCGCACGGCAAAAATAATTGGTGCAAGCCTTGAGGCATCTCCGATCGTCTATGTCGATACAGACACCAAGAAGCTGCTTGATTCAGTACCCTTTGCTGATCTGTGCATCACTAGCGATATAAAGGTCACGACAGATGCAGCCCCAGAAAGCGCTTTTACGCTGACAGATGTAGCTGATGTGGCGGTGGTCTTCCATGCGGCGGAAGGGCAAAAGTGTGAACGCTGCTGGCAGATCCTGCCCGAGGTCGGTACGCTAACCCATCCGACGACCTGCAAACGGTGCAATAACGCCCTCGAAGAAAGAGCACAGCAATCACAATAAACCTTGCGCTGCTGTAGCTATCACCAAAGCCGATGTCATCAAAACGACCACACCAAAGACCATCCTCTTAGTTCTCACATTCGCTGTACTTACTCTCTAATACCGGTGGCCCACCGTCGCATCGTTCTCTATACCACAAATCCGCCGTTCCAAATCAGGCCTTTATGTTTCGACCCAGATGCTTTGCGACAGTAAATATATCCTTATCGCCACGCCCACACATGTTCATGACGATGATATGCTCGCGCGGCAGTGACGGCGCTATCTTTATCACATGTGCCAATGCATGGCTCGGTTCCAACGCTGGGATAATACCCTCAAGTTTACAACACAATTGGAATGCCTCTAGGGCCTCAGCATCAGTGATACTGACGTATTTTGCCCGCCCTGTATCATGCAGCCACGCATGCTCCGGCCCGATGCCGGGATAGTCGAGACCTGCCGAAATCGAAAAACCCTCTAGGATCTGCCCGTCAGGGTCTTGCAACAGATAAGTCCGATTGCCATGCAGCACACCGGGACGCCCACCGGTCAGGCTGGCGCAATGCTGCATCCGGTCGTCCACACCCTTGCCGCCCGCTTCAACGCCTATGATGTTCACCGACGAGTCTTCAAGAAAAGGATAGAACAGCCCCATCGCATTTGACCCACCACCAATGGCCGCGACCACCGTGTCTGGCAGACGTCCCTCACCCTCTTGCTCGGCCATCTGCCAACGTACTTCCTTGCCGATAATCGACTGAAAATCGCGAACCATCACAGGATAAGGATGCGGCCCTGCCACCGTGCCAATACAATAAAAAGTGTCGCAAACATTAGTCACCCAGTCGCGCAGCGCATCATTCATTGCATCCTTCAATGTCCCACGCCCGGACGTAACCGGAATCACCTCAGCCCCAAGCAACTTCATGCGAAACACATTGGGTGCCTGCCGTTCCACATCATGCGCCCCCATGTAGACGATGCACTTCAAACCGAACTTCGCGCAAACCGTCGCAGTAGCCACGCCATGCTGCCCTGCGCCAGTTTCCGCGATGATCCGCGTCTTGCCCATGCGGCGAGCAAGAATAATCTGACCCAGCACATTGTTAATCTTGTGCGCACCCGTATGATTCAGTTCATCGCGCTTCATATAAATCTTGGCGCCACCAAGATACTCGGTCATCCGCTCAGCATAATATAAGGGAGAAGGGCGACCTACATAATGCTTCCACAGATCATCCATCTCCGCCCAGAATTTCGGGTCAGTCTTAGAAAAGACGTAACGTTCTTCCAGATCAAGGATCAACGGCATCAGCGTTTCCGACACAAAACGCCCGCCAAAAATGCCAAAGCGTCCTTGCTCGTCCGGTCCGGCCATAAAGCTGTTAATTCCGTCCTCGGCCATGATCCGCTCCCCTTGCCCGCAAGAGTGATGTAGCCTGACCACAGCATAGGGTAAAGGCGACCCATCAGTCGTGAATGGTTCGGCTCGTGCCAATTCAGATAAGCGATCTTGCCGTCATAATAGCCAAACATCACTATCTGAATCGACAACGTGCCCGTTTTCTGAATGCCTATATACAGTCAAGCCTTGGGCAAAAATTAAAGTTCCCGCGCTGCCGCAACAAAACTCGCCATACAGGCTACATCTTTCACCCCCGGCGCACTTTCCACGCCGGACGAAACATCGACCTGCCGCGCATTCGTAAGCCGGATCGCCTCCGCCACATTCGCGGGTGTCAGCCCACCTGCAAGCATCCACGGGCGCAACCAACGCCGTTGTGCTACCAGCCGCCAATCGAAAAACAAGCCATTCCCCCCCGGCAAGGCCGCGTCTTTAGGCGGTTTTGCATCGATCAACAACTGGTCTGCCACAGCAGAATAATCCAAGATTGCTGCCAAATCACCCTCATCCGCCACGCCCACCGCCTTCATCACCGGCAGGCCATAGCGCGCCCGTACCTCGGCCACGCGATCGGGACTTTCATACCCGTGAAGTTGCAACATATCCAAAGGCACCGCCTCGACGATTGCATCCAACAGCGCATCATCCGCATCCACCACCAGTGCAACCTTAGCTAACCCAACCGGAGCAGAAATCGCCAACTCTCGCGCTTTTTCCACCGTTAAATGGCGAGGAGATTTTGTAAAAAACACAAAACCCGCATAGGCTGCACCCGCTGCGGCCGCAGCCTCAACATCACCGACGGTTCGCAGACCGCAAATCTTTACATGAATGTCAGCCAACTTCAGCCCGCCTTGCGGGGCCCTTCGATCAACGCCAGCACATCGTCTTTGTGTGGCACGTCTGTATCTTTCTTCATCACGGCCAGTTCCCGTTCCAGTCGCATCAACTCACGCCCGCGGATTGAAACAGTACGGCGATACTTGTGCTCACGGAGCCATTCACACGTGAAGCCAATGACCACGCCACAGACGACGCCGCTGAAAATCACCAAAAACAATGGTATCTCGACCGACAAGTTCATCCCAAACAAAGCCGCCAGATCCTCAGGCAGAAAATTAACCGGAACGATCACGCGGTTCGCCAGCGAAACTGTCAGCAAAAATAGAGCCAGCGCAGCAATCAACAAATAGCGCAAATAGAAAATCATCAGGAACCCCGTTTGCGGATACCCTCTCACTATCGCCCCACCCGCCTGCAGACGCAAGTCAGACCTTGCCGTTAAGCCTATCGCGCAGCAACTTACCAGTCTTGAAGAAAGGAACCTTCTTCTGCTCAACCTTCACCGACTCACCGGTGCGCGGGTTACGGCCCACACGGGCATCTCGTGTCTTGACCGAAAAGGCGCCAAAGCCGCGCAACTCGACGCGTTCGCCTTTAGCAAGCGTCTCAATGATCTCCTCAAAGACCGTATTTACAATTCGCTCCACGTGCCGCTGCGTCAAGTGCGGATTTTCATCCAAGATCTTCTGAATCAGTTCCGAACGGATCATCCGTGCAAGCCCCCCCCTGTGGTCGCCTTCAAAAAATCACAGCGCCAAGTTATTTATTAGAAGAAACTATATGCAGAAAATTTCACTGCACAAACAAAATTCAAACAGCCCTTCCCGTGCGCTTATAAAAAAGGCCTCAACACGCGGTGAGGCCCTTTTCATCTCTACCTTTCGATGGATAGATTAGTTGTCACCCTTAAGCGCAGCACCAAGAATATCACCCAAAGAAGCGCCCGAATCAGACGACCCGTACTGCTCAACAGCCTCTTTCTCTTCAGCGATCTCGCGCGCCTTGATCGACAAGCCCAAACGGCGGGTCTTCGAGTCTATATTAGTCACGCGCACGTCGATGGTATCACCCACGGTGAAACGCTCAGGTCGCTGATCGGCACGGTCACGAGAGAGATCGCTACGACGAATGAACGACTTGGCACCATTGTATTCGACCTCGATACCGCCATCCTCAATCGCCGTAACCACGACCGAAACGACAGAACCGCGCTTCAAACTATCAACCGCATCGGTGAAGTTATCTTCGCCCAAAGCCTTAATCGAAAGCGAAATACGCTCTTTCTCGACATCCACTTCAGTAACCGCTGCCTGAACAGTATCGCCCTTACGATAGTTATTGATAGCATCTTCACCACGCTGATCCCACGAGAGATCCGACAAGTGCACCATGCCGTCAATATCGTTGTCGAGGCCCACAAACAGACCAAATTCGGTAATGTTTTTGACTTCTCCCTCAATGTTCGACCCCACGGGATGCTGTTCAGCGAACACTTCCCACGGGTTACGCTGAGTCTGCTTAAGTCCTAGCGAAATGCGTCGCTTAGCGCTGTCGATTTCCAGTACCATAACGTCGACTTCCTGCGAGGTCGAAACGATCTTGCCGGGGTGCACGTTCTTCTTGGTCCAGCTCATTTCCGAAACGTGGACAAGACCTTCAACACCAGCTTCCAGTTCCGCAAAGGCGCCATAATCGGTAATATTTGTGACACGGCCTTTGTGAACCGAACCCAACGGATAATCTTTTTCCACAGCGTCCCACGGATCGACCTGAAGCTGTTTCATGCCTAGGCTGATGCGGTGTGTGTCCTTGTTAATCTTAATAACCTGAACCTTGATGGTTTCTCCAATAGTGAGGATCTCCGACGGATGGGTCACACGACGCCAAGCCATATCAGTCACATGCAGCAGGCCATCGACACCACCGAGATCAACGAAGGCACCGTATTCAGTAATGTTTTTCACAACACCATCAACCGACTGGCCTTCGGTCAAGTTTCCGATGACCTCAGCACGCTGTTCGGCGCGTGATTCTTCAAGAATCGCACGACGTGAGACAACAATGTTACCACGGCGACGATCCATCTTCAGAATCTGGAACGGCTGCTTCATGCCCATCAACGGACCGGCATCGCGCACTGGGCGCACATCAACCTGCGAGCCGGGAAGAAACGCAACAGCACCGCCCAAATCGACCGTGAAACCGCCCTTAACGCGACCGAAGATCGCGCCGTCAATACGAGTCTCAGATGCGTAGGCTTTTTCCAGACGGTCCCAAGCTTCTTCACGACGGGCTTTCTCGCGACTAATGACAGCCTCACCACGAGCGTTCTCGACGCGGTCGAGATAAACCTCGACTTCATCTCCGATATTAACCTCGGGATTTTCGCCCGGATTCGCAAATTCCTTAAGGTCGATACGACCTTCCATCTTGTAGCCGACGTCAATTATCGCCTGTCCCGCTTCAATAGCGATGACCCGGCCTTTTACGACAGTGCCCTCTTCAGGCGTATCAATCTCGAAGCTTTCCTTCAGAAGGGCTTCGAATTCATCCATGGATGCTTTGGCGCACATATGCGAGTTATTCCTTTATCAGATGTTGCTGGCCATGCGGTTGTCTCCGCCGGTCTTTAGTGGCCCCAAACAGATAAAAGCGACACAATCCGGAAAACCGGCCAAACCCGACTCTTACCCTTCAGGATGCGCAGCCTATACAGACTTCCTTGGCTACACGCAAGGAAACTTGAGAAATACCTCATTATGCCGTACAAAAAAGAAGGTACGCCGCCCATAACACGCGCTCAGAATAAGTGTGGGTGTCCGTCCCAATTCTCACAACATCCGAACGGCACCATTTCTAGATCGGCAAACCGCTCCAGCACCCATCCAATCCTCAACCACGCCCGGCAGCCCCGTCCGGAATAGTCAGCAAAGTTTTAACATCCTCTGCGTTCGTATTATAATGGAAAACCGACCAGTACCCCCTCTACGCAACACCGCCAATAAGATACCAAAGACATACCCGTGATCAGAGCCGCCTTGCTCTCAAACCCTGCAACCGCATTTTCGTCATACCTGCTTTCCCAATTTTGCCGCGACTACAGCAACAGCTTCGGCCACTGCGGCGGCAATATCCATTGCACTCGTATCAATCACCACCGCATCCGCCGCCAGAACGAGCGGTGCTACCGCTCGCTCGGCATCGCACCTGTCACGCTTGATCTGCTGCGCTAGGACCTCCGCTTCGTCACCACCCACCTCCAACCAGCGCCGGTGCGCACGTACTTCGGCATTTGCCGTCACAAACAGCTTCACCTCCGCTTCAGGGCAGATCACCGTTCCAATGTCCCGCCCGTCCAGCACTGCTCCACCTTCGGCCCGCGCGAAGCGCCGCTGGAACGCCAACAAAGCCTCACGTACTTGAGGAATCACCGCGACACGGCTCGCTGCCTGCCCCGCCTCAAGCGTGCGCAAATCCCTCCGTTCTATATCGGCTGGCACCAGCCCCTGCGCCGCCACCGCCGGATCACCCCCCTTGACCCCGACGGCGCGATAAAGAAGCCCCGTATCCAAATGCGCAAAACCAAAACGCTCAGCCACTGCCCGTGCAATGCTCCCTTTGCCCGCGGCGGCCGGCCCGTCAATCGCTACCGTAAAAATCACTGCTAAAGCCCCGTTTTCTGACCCAAAATATTCTCAGGGAAAGGCCCCATATACACCCAGGTCAACCACGCTCCAGCGTAGCACCCAGCCCCGTCATCAACCCCTCAAAAATCGGAAAGGATGTCAGAATCGGAGAGGCGTCATCCACAGAAACCGCCGCCTTAGTCGCCATCCCGCAAACAAGGAAACTCATCGCGACCCGATGGTCCAGATGTGTGGCACAAGTCGCGCCGCCTGGCACACCGCCTACACCCATACCGTGAACAATCAGGGTATCCTCGTCCTCTTCCACCTGCACACCGCAAGCTTCCAACCCCCGCGCCATCGCATCAATCCGATCGCTTTCCTTCACGCGTAATTCCTTAACGCCACGCATCACAGTGCGCCCCTCAACAAAGGCCGCAACCACCGACAGAATCGGATACTCATCAATCATGCTGGGCGCCCGCTCTTTAGGAACTTCAATACCGCGCATATTATCAGAAAATCGCACTCTCAGATCGGCCACCGGCTCACCACCCTCTTCCCGAAGATTATGGAGCTCAATCTCAGCCCCCATCTCAACCAACGTCAGGTAAAGCCCATTACGCGTCGGATTCTGACTCACACCCGGAACCATGATATCGGACCCCTCGACGATCAAGGCCGCACAGACCGGAAATGCCGCACTCGACGGATCCCGCGGCACCGTCACCCTCTGCGACCGCAACTCGGGCCTACCGGTTAGAATGATCACATTGTGCTCGGCAGTCTTTTCCACCGTCAAATCCGCTCCAAAACCTCGAAGCATACGTTCCGAATGATCGCGTGTGGGCTCCTTTTCTATCACCACAGTCTGCCCTGGCGCATTCAGTCCGGCCAGCAACACCGCCGACTTTACCTGCGCACTCGCCAC
>JADZAO010000102.1 GCA_020852535.1 Paracoccaceae bacterium
AGCTTCGGACAAAGCGAAAAGGTCAGACAAATAGCAAGCTTTCGATCAACCAAGCACCATATCGTAATCGCCGATTCTGCCTGCCAAATATCAGCATTTTTTCAAGAACTCACCACACTTTCCGTCGAGACACACTGGCCATCACAGATCGTGCAGGGCACCATACAGTAAAACAAAGCGACAGCTATGTCGCCTTAGCTAGGGCAGACAACTCGATCATGCAAAGATTTGCGCCAGCCGCTTCATCGCGGCATCAAGACGCGCAGGCTCAGTACCGCGGACCACCAAATTCGTACCATAAACACCTTTGATATTGAACGGATAGCTACCCATCGACAAGTCAGGGAATTCGGCGGCAAGCGCTGCAAACTCACTCGCGATCTCGCCCTCGCCACGGTTCACCCGCAACGACTGCGACAAAAGCGGATCACCACCAATCAAAGTAGGAAGCACCCACGCCAACATTGCCTCGAAAATATTGGGCACTCCAGCCATCACATGCACATTGCCCAGCGTAAACCCAGGTGCGATGGTGATCGAATTTTCGATAAGAGTCGCACCATCGGGGATACGCGCCATGCGCTGCCGCGCCTCGTTAAAAGGCAAGCCCAAACGATCATAATGCGCGGCCAGCAGCGCCATCGCATCGGCACGATGAGTGATTGCCACGCCGAAGGCGACGGCAATAGCATCAGAGGTGATATCGTCATGGGTGGGACCTATCCCGCCGCTGGTAAAAACATGGTCATAGGCGGCGCGCAGATCGTTCAACGCCGCCACGATGCGCGACTGTTCGTCGGGCACAACCCGCGCCTCGGCCAAAATGATGCCATGCTCAATTAAGCGCTGCGCTAGATGATGCATGTTGGATTCACGGGTACGGCCCGACAAGATTTCGTCACCGATGACCAGCATCGCGGCTGTTGGATTGGGCATCGACTATCTCCGTCTTCCTACATCAAAAGCGGTATAAGCCGCCAAAATAGTGTTTCAAAGACCATTTAGCGCAGATATGGTCTTCACCCACAGTTTTGCCTATCTAGAAGACAAAGACTAACAAGGATGATAGCCTTGGACGAAATACGCGGTCGTATCACACGGGACGGGATCCGCATCCACGAAGATGCTGATTTTGTAGGCATGGCTACTGCGGGCCAAGTGGCCGCCGAAATTCTCAACGCCGTTGCCCCGTTCGTTGTACCCGGTGCCACCACGGGTGAAATTGATGCCTTCATCGCTGCCGAAATCGCCCGCCGCGGCGTCACTTCAGCCACGGTGGGTTACAAAGGTTACCAGCATAGCTCTTGCATCAGCGTCAATCATGTCGTCTGCCACGGCATTCCGGGTAGCAAAATTCCGGGCCGCAAAAATGACGTGCTGCAGGCACAAGATATACTAAATGTCGATGTGACAGTCATCGTCGATGGCTGGTTCGGAGACACCAGCCAAATGTATGTGGCAGGTATAGCAAAACCCTTCGCCCAGCGCCTAATCAACGTCACGCATGAAGCACTAATGCGCGGCATTGCAGCAGTGAAACCGGGCAACACCTTTGGTGACATAGGCCACGCAATCCAAACCTATGTCGAAGCCAACCGCATGTCGGTCGTACGAGACTTCTGCGGCCATGGCCTAGGCCGCGTCTTTCACTCGCCCCCGAACGTACTGCACTACGGTCGTCCCGGCAGCGGACCCGTATTAGAAGAAGGCATGTTCTTCACCATCGAACCAATGATAAACCTCGGTCGCCCCGAAACCAAGGTGCTATCGGACGGCTGGACCGCGATCACTCGTGATAAAAGCCTATCGGCACAATTCGAACATTCGGTTGGCGTGACCGCGACAGGATGCAAAATTTTTACCCTCTCGCCCACAGGCAACTTCCACCCCACTCAATAAACAAGCGAGGCTCGCACAAACACGGGCGAACCATTTATAGCACATACCGCGCGCAAAATCATGGAGTACAAAGAACTTGGCAACCTGCGCTGGAACCACAGGATGAACTGGGCCAGCGCAGAACAGATCTGACACTTTTCACCGACCGCCGCGTTGCAAGGCCTTTCGCAACAGGCTAACAAAGCTAGGTTCACACCCTGTCAATGGAGCCTTCCCATGCCCGCACCACTCCGCCTTGGTCTTGCCGGTCTGGGAACCGTAGGCATCGGAGTCGTCAAAATCCTACAGCGCCATGCCGACCTGATCGCCGCCCGTACGGGACGGCCCATAGTCATCACCGCCGTATCGGCGCGGGACCGGTCGAAGAACCGCGATGCAGAACTGTCGAGTTATACGTGGGAAACCGATCCCATAGCCTTGGCCAAGCGCAATGATGTGGATGTCTTCGTAGAAGTCATGGGCGGGGCCGAGGGAGCTGCCAAGCTGGCAACCGAAGCAGCGATTGCATCGGGCAAGGATGTAGTCACAGCAAACAAAGCGCTTCTTGCACATCACGGACAGGCTTTAGCCGAGGCGGCTGAAGCCGCAGGTTGCGTGATCCGTTTCGAAGCGGCGGTTGCGGGCGGGATTCCGGTAATTAAGGTGCTGACCGAAGCGCTTGCTGCCAACCAAATTCAGCGTGTGATGGGCGTCATGAACGGCACCTGCAACTATATCCTGACACGGATGCAAAACGCAGGCTTGCCTTATGAAACTGTGCTCAAAGAGGCGCAGCAACTAGGCTATCTGGAAGCAGATCCAAATCTCGACGTGGGCGGAATCGACGCGGGCCACAAGCTATCGCTGCTTGCGAGCATCGCCTTCGGTACCCGCGTTAGCTTTGATGCAGTGGAACTAGAAGGCATCGGCAAAGTCTCAATCGACGATATCCGAATGGCCAATGACATGGGATATCACATCAAGTTACTCGGCGTTGTACAGATGACAGGACGCGGCCTAGAGCAGCGCATGACGCCCTGCCTCGTGCCTGCCGACAGCCCACTGGGCCAGCTGCAGGGCGGCACCAACATGATCGTGTTGGAAGGCGACTCGGTCGGGCAAATTGTGATGCGCGGGCCGGGTGCTGGTGAGGGACCAACCTCAAGTGCTGTGATGAGCGATGTTATGGATATTGCGCGGGGTCTACGCCTGCCAACATTCGGTCTCCCCGCAACCAGCCTTGTCCCAGCAATCCCCGCAAAATCAGCAACACCTGCGCCCTATTACATGCGAATGAAGCTGCTCGACAAACCCGGCGCGCTCGCCAAAGTCGCGGCCTGTCTGGGCGAAGCAGGCATCTCAATCAACCAGATGCGTCAACTCAATCAGCCCGGCGAAGATAACAACGCAATCGTGTTGATCGTCACGCACAAAGCAGCACCTGCAGATGTCTCACATGCGCTTGCGGCCTTTCCCGGAACAGGCGTATTAAAGGGCGCCGCTGTAGCAATCCGCATCGA
Source organism: Paracoccaceae bacterium (assembly GCA_020852535.1). Taxonomy (GTDB): domain Bacteria; phylum Pseudomonadota; class Alphaproteobacteria; order Rhodobacterales; family Rhodobacteraceae; genus Paragemmobacter. The sequence continues at coordinate 3,399 of JADZAO010000102.1, forward strand.
AGAAGTCTGAAATCACAAACCAGACTTGGTGTCGGATTGGTTTTCGTCGATTTTTGGCGCAGTCTAAACGTCTTTTGTACGGGCTGCGTCTTCGACGCGGAGTTGCACCTTAGTCTTGCCATTCCACGTGTTTAGTTCCAACCGTCCGGACAGATGAAAGCGGGTGTGTCCCCCCTCAAGCAATGCAGGGCCGAGTGCTGTATCAAAAGCACTGAAAGCCACACCTTCGAGCCGACCGCCCGTGCCATCCCTAATGGTCAAGCGCAGGTGCTTCTCACCGATGCGGCGAGCGATAACAGCCATATCGGCAAAGGCAAAGCGCGGCGCAGGAGATGATGCGCCAAAGGGTCCAGCCTCTTCCAACTTTTTCACCAATGCGAGGTCGGCCGCCGAAGGCATCAAGAGCCCATCGAGTTTAAGATCGGCGGCTCCACCCGTCCCCGCGCCCTGCCGTGCCAGCAATTCCGAAAGACGGGCCATCGCAGCCTCAAGCGCGTCTTCGGCCACGGTCAGGCCTGCGGCCATACGATGACCGCCACCTTTTATAAGCAGCCCTTCTTCGGCCAAGCGATGGATCGACGCGCCCAGATCAATGCCGGAGACCGAGCGCCCCGAACCTTTACCGATACCGTCCTCGAAGCCGATCACGATAGCAGGACGATTCGTCACTTCTTTCAGGCGGCCTGCGACAATGCCAACTACACCAGGATGCCAACCTTGCGCCGCCGCCCAGACCAGAGGTGCATCAAAACCCCGCGCCTCGGCCTGCGCCAGCGCCTCCTCGCAAACGCGTGCCTCAATATCGCGACGTTCAGTATTTAGATCATCCAGCCGTTGCGCCAGCGCCTCAGCCTCATGTTCATCATTACAACAGAGCAAGCGCGCACCAAGATCGGCCTGCCCAATCCGCCCGCCCGCATTAACACGGGGGCCAAACAAAAATCCGAGCGAATGACAGGTGGGCGCGGTGTCGAGCCGCGAGACATCAGCCAGAACGCGCAACCCGATGCGTTCACGCCGAGCCATGACCTTGAGGCCTTGCCGCACCAAAGCACGGTTTACGCCGATCAGAGGGGCCACATCAGCAACAGTAGCCAACGCCACCAAATCGAGCATAGCCATCAAATCTGGACCTGACACCCCCTCGTCCCGCAACTGACGGTTCACCTCGACCAACATCAAAAACACAACCGAGGCCGCACAAAGATGACCCAGCGCGCCATCTTCATCCTTCCGGTTGGGGTTCACAATTGCCAAAGCAGGCGGAAGCTTATCGGCGCCAAGATGGTGGTCAAGCACAACCACATCTGATCCAGCCGAAACGGCAGCGGCAACAGGTTCGTGCGAGAGCGTTCCGCAGTCGACACAAATAATAAGATCATGTGTTCCAGCCAAGACCAACATAGCAGGGACGTTGGGTCCATAACCTTCGTCGATTCGGTCGGGAATATAAAGCGTAGCGTCATGGCCCATGGCCCGCAGCCACAAGATAATCAGCGCCGCCGAAGTAGCGCCATCGACATCGTAATCAGCAAAAACCGCGATGCGCTGGCGGGCCTTGAATGCCACCAGAAAGCGACTTGCGGCCTTACCCATATCGTACAAAGTCAACGGATCAGGGAGAAGGTCGCGTAACGTAGGTGACAAGTAAGTCACTGCTTCTGCGGGGGCGACCCCCCGTTTTACAAGCGTATAGCACAGCGCCATCGGTAAACGAGTCTGCTGCGCCATCGCCTCGGCCAAACGGTCTTCCTCATCGGACGGGCCAATCCAACGGCGTCCGGTAAGCGAGGCTTCAACATTCAAAAAGGCACGTACCGTCATCTAAATGGGGATGCCGCAAAGCGACGCGCCTCGCAAGGGCGGAATACGCAAAAGAAGGGCTGCATCCCCCTCATGAAGAGGAGGTAACCCATACTACAGCGATTACTTAGCAAGACTACGATAGCTCATGCGGCGTATCGAACCGGTCTTTGAGCGCATCAAAATAGTTTCGGTGGTAATCCAGCCCAGTTCGCGTTTGATGCCTGCCAGAAGTGAGCCGTCGGTGACACCGGTCGCAGCGAAGATCACGTCGTCACACACAAGCTCATCGCGGGTATAAACTCGGTCGAAATTAGTGATGCCTGCCTTGCAAGCACGGGCACGCTCATCATCATTGCGAAACAAGAGCTTGCCGTAGAATTGCCCGCCCATGCATTTTAGTGCAGCGGCGGCGAGCACTCCCTCGGGCGCACCGCCAGATCCCATATACATATCGATGCCCGTCACCTCGGATTCGGCACAATGCATAACGCCCGCCACGTCGCCATCGGTGATCAACCGGATTGCGGCTCCCGTCGCACGGAGTTCCGCGATCATATTTTCATGACGCGGGCGTTCCAACACACAAACGGTAATTTTCTCGGTCGAACAGCCCTTGGCGGCAGCCAAAGCGTTCACGCGCTCGGAAGGGGTCATGGTCAAGGTCACAGTGTCGGGCTTGAAGCCAGGACCGATAGCGAGTTTCTCCATATAGACATCAGGCGCATGCAAAAGCGTACCGCGCGGAGCCATAGCGATTACGGTTAAGGCGTTGGGCATGTCTTTGGCCGTCAAAGTAGTGCCTTCCAGAGGGTCGAGTGCAATGTCAACGGCGGGCCCCTGCCCCGTGCCGACCTCTTCTCCGATAAAAAGCATCGGCGCCTCATCACGTTCCCCTTCGCCGATCACCACAACACCGGCGATTTCCAGAAGATTCAACTGATCGCGCATGGCGTTAACGGCAGCCTGATCAGCGGCCTTTTCATCACCGCGCCCGATCAAACAGGCCGATGCAAGCGCAGCTGCCTCGGACACACGAGCAAGGCCCAGCGAAAGAAGACGGTCCTGAAATTCCTGTTTATCTGCCATAATCAGTGCAAATCCCTTGCTTTTAATTGCTGCCCCCTTAGCCAAGGGGCATCGGGGCGGCAAGTTTTTTGTCGCTAACATCTGCAACGCAGCCGAGCCGTGCGGTCAAAACCAACACTCTGCCGCTTCGTTCCTATCACCGTGCAGACTCTGCGCCGGAAAAACTATATCCAAAGAAACAATAATAATGGATTTAGATGGTGCCCAGAGCCGGAATCGAACCAGCGACACGCGGATTTTCAGTCCGCTGCTCTACCAACTGAGCTATCTGGGCACCGCTACCGAAAGCTTCCCCTCGGATGCGCGCGTGATACGTCAGGGCATTAGGGGTGTCCAGAGGATTCGGGGAAAAATATAAGGCTAATATACGCTAGACTAACCGATCACGGGAGATAACAAATTTTGGACGATGTATGGCCAACCACCATCAGTGCGGTCCAGTCGAATTTTCCTCGCCATCATCCTCAAGTGTATCATCCTGCACTTCTTCTTCCGTAACCGGAATGGCATAGCTGCCTGTCAGCCAGCGCCCTAGATCCACATCGGCACAGCGGCGAGAGCAGAATGGTTTGTACTTTCGATCAGTCTCTTTCCGGCAAATTGGGCAAGTCACGGCAGCACTTCCTCCAAGGGCAGACGATCACGTTTACGGGTCAACTCAAACAGACCGAGAGAAGTCCATCCGACAAGGTTCGTCTCGGTGGCCTCGTGCTTAAAAGCGGCGCGAATGACCTGATCGAGGATAGCGCGCTCTTTCTTAGGCAGAGGCGCAAAATCGACCACGACCTGACCGCCAAGCCCCCGCAGGCGCAACTGGCGCGGCAGATCACGAGCAGCGGCGATATTTACCTTAAGTGCAGCAGCAGGACTAGTATCAGGACCGGTGTTCACATCAACCGCAACGAGAGCACGGGTCGGTTCAATGAACATATGACCGCCGCCGGTCAGCGCGACACTCGCATCGCGCAGTGCATCGATCATTTCCAGCACGCCCGCAACAGCAAAGCCGCCTTCGACCACCTCATTAGGTGCGGGATCTGCCCAGTCGCGCCACGCGCTTTCATGCGCACCTGCGCCATCGACCAGCAGCTCCGGACCGCCCTCAATATCGGCAAGCACCGCCACAGCAAGGCTCTTCACGGCAAGGATGTCATCAGCGATCTCGTCATCATCCGCAAGAACACAAGCTGATCGAAGGATTAGCCCCGTCCCCTCGGGCGCACCAACCATCGTTTCAGTCGCAAGCGCAATCAGGCGATCGCGCAAATCTTCGTCACGGATACGGCGCGAGACGTTAATCCCCGGCGCACCCGCCGTCACGATGGCATAGCGGGATTTGAACAGCAAACGTGAGGTGACAGGCACGGCCTTACCAGATTCGGTCGGCCCTTTCACCTGCACCAACAAGCGCTGGCCAGGGCTGATACCGGAGACTTGGCGCAGAAAGCCAGATCCGTCGGGAAGCTTGACGAATATACCTCCCTGCCCTTTCACTGGGCGGTCGGCCACGGCACGATAAATTGCACCGGGCAAAAACACATCTCCATCGGGATCAATCAAAAGGTCTTCGAGCTGCCCGTCCACAACCAAAGCAGCGGCAGGACGACCCGCGATTTCATCGATCAGAACAACACGACCCTTCATTGCCGTCTCCATAGCGGGTAGCCGGCGGCTTGCAGCAGGGTTGCAGTTTCGGAAAGCGGCAGACCGACGATGCCGCTAAAACTGCCAGAAATCCACGGAATAAACGCACCGGCAGCGCCCTGGATGGCATAAGCCCCAGCCTTGCCCTCCCACTCACCACCGGCGAGATAAGCTTTCAACTCGACATCGGACAGACGCTTCATCTTAACGGCACTGACCGAATCGCGCTGCCAAAGCCTGTCGCCGCGTCGTACGACAACAGCGGTGATGACCTGATGGCGGCGACCGCCAAGTTCCGTCAGGAATTTTGCCGCCTCACCCGCGTCACTGGGTTTACCAAGGATGCGACGGCCAAGCGCCACAGTAGTATCGGCGGTAAGCACCACGTCATCGGGCCCCGCAGAAACAGCTAGTGCCTTTTCTCGGGCCAAACGTGCACAATAAAGGCGCGGCAACTCGCCCTTCCTCGGCTCCTCATCAATATTGGGGGGAAGAATGGCATCAGGCACAAGCCCAAGTTGCGCCAGCAAATCCTTACGACGCGGACTAGCAGAGCCGAGGATCAGCTTCACTTGAAACGATAGTTGATGCGGCCTTTCGATAAGTCGTAGGGGGTCATTTCCACCTGCACCTTATCACCTGCAAGGACGCGAATACGGTTCTTGCGCATCTTGCCCGCCATCACCGCGATCAGTTCATGGCCATTGTCCAACTCGACCCTGAATGTCGCGTTCGGCAAGAGTTCCTTTACGACGCCTGGGAATTCGAGAATGTCTTCCTTAGCCATGGTCTCTCCAAATAGAATTTGGGCCCACGAGCAGCACCCGCAAGCTTCGGGGCGGGGTAATGCGCCCTATAACGCGGATTTTCAAGGGGGAAAATCAACGACAGGATGATAAAAACTTCGGGCTATTTACAACTTATATGGTTTTATCTCTTTCTGGCTTGATGAGCGGACCGAAGCGTTGCGGCATTTTGTCGCATATTTGGTCACTCACTTACCGATAAACAGACAACTTTAACGAGATATGTCTAAGCAATCAAAAACCCAAACTAACAATCAGCATGACCATGAGATCGTCAGATTGAAACATGTAGCTTGTAAGGATGGGAACAACCCCAAAACCACGCATAGACAAGCGACGTATAAAGGAGCGCTCATCAAGGAACATCCAGACAAAAAGGGAATATAAAACTAAAGCCAACAGCACCAAACACTAACGGTGCGTCATCAGGTATCAAACATGAAACTTTTACACTCCTCACAGCCCGTCCGCGGGCAGAAAAACTCAAAAGAAATTTGAGCCTGCCCGCTTTTTGCTTTCAACGGTTCAGCCGATCCAACCGCGCACGCACGCTCAGCCCATGCGCCTGCAAACTTTCGCTGATTGCCAACCGCTCGGCGGCAGGCCCGATGGCGGCCAACGCCTCGGGGGTCATTCGTGCCATAGTGGTGCGTTTCATGAAGTCTAGTACGTTCAACCCACTAGAAAACCGCGCCGACCGCGCTGTCGGCAACACGTGGTTTGGCCCGCCAACGTAATCTCCAATCGCCTCGGGCGTCCACGGACCAAGAAAGATTGCTCCCGCATGCAGGATTTTTGCAGCCAAACCTTCGGCATCATCGACCATGATCTCAAGGTGCTCAGGCGCGATACGGTTGGCCAAAGCTGCCGCCTCGTCAAGATCGCGCACCACGATTACCGCTCCATTGTCGCGCCATGATGCCCCTGCGATAGCGCGGCGTTCCAACGTTTCCAGCAGCTTGGCCACGGCATCAGCCACCGCCTGCCCAAAGGCAGCATCCGGGGTGATCAAGATAGCCTGCGCGCTTTCGTCATGTTCCGCCTGCGACAGAATATCTAGCGCGATCCACTCGGGATCATTCCCCGCCTCAGCAATCACTAGCACTTCCGAAGGGCCCGCGATCATGTCGATGCCCACGCGGCCAAAGACCTGCCGCTTAGCCGCTGCCACATAGGCATTTCCCGGCCCCGTGATCTTGTCGACCGGCTGGATAGTTGCCGTCCCATAGGCAAGCGCAGCAACAGCCTGCGCCCCACCCACGCGGTAGACAGTATCCACCCCCGCGATTTGTGCAGCCAGCAACACCAGAGGATTGACCACACCGCCAGATGTCGGGCAAGTCACAACCAGCCGATCCACCCCCGCCACCTTGGCCGGAATGGCGTTCATAAGAACAGAAGACGGATAAGAGGCGAGCCCCCCTGGCACGTAAAGACCAGCCGCCGACACCGGTGTCCAACGCCAACCCAAACACGCCCCTGTCGTATCGGTCCAAGACTGGTTTTCCGGCAACTGCCGCGCGTGATAATCGTAAATACGAGCAGCGGCGAGTTCCAACGCTGCACGATCCTCAAACGAAATCTTAGCAATCTCGGCCTCAATCTCAGCAGCCGAAAAGGCCAGACGGTCGGCGGTGAGACTCATCCGATCAAAACGAGCCGTCAGATCAATCAACGCTGCGTCCCCGCGCGCCCGCACATCAGCGATAATCCCGGCAACCGCTTTATCCACATCCTCAGCCTCTTCGCGCTTTAACCCCAAAAGGGCGACAAAGCGCGTCTCAAAATCCGCATCACGGCTGGACAAAAAAAAGGTCATAACGACTGACTCCACAGATCAAGCCCCACTTAACGCCGAAGCCGCCCCCCCCTCAAGGCAGCAGTTTAGCAAAAACGGCAGTCCTCCCCCACAAGGGAGGGCGCGAAAGCTATCGTTGTACAACAGGCAAATATCAAAGCGAGGAAAACGCTTAGGCCGCAAGGACAAGACAAAACTGACCCGCCACCTCGGCGGCAGCGCGATCTTCCCTACAAAAAAGGTTGATTAAGAAAAAAGAGCATTGCTTGGTGCGCTGGCATATCAAACACCTACAAATTCGCATCCCACAACAACGCCTAAATCACCAAAAAACATCTGCGTCCTGCGCCATCAGCCGCAAGGATGCGTCTTCATTACATCCGAATTTGCATCCGCCATCAGTTAGCCTTGATGCGTTCGATCTTGGCACCACAACCCGAGAGTTTTTCCTCTACCCGCTCGTAACCACGATCGAGATGATAGACACGGCTAACAACCGTTTCGCCCTCGGCCGCTAGTCCAGCAAGAATCAGACTAACACTGGCGCGCAAATCAGTCGCCATCACAGGCGCGCCCTTTAACTTAGGCACCCCGGTCACCGTGGCGGTGCCGCCATGCACGTCGATCTTCGCACCCATGCGGATAAGTTCGGGCGCATGCATAAAACGGTTCTCAAAAATCTTCTCTTCCAGTACTGACACTCCGTTCGCCGTACACAAGAGCGCCATCATCTGCGCTTGCAGGTCAGTCGGAAAACCAGGAAAAGGTTCAGTTGTCACATTGACCGCTTTAAGATCACCCTTCTTGCGACTGACCTTTAGCCCACGTGCTGTTTCGCCAACCAAGACCCCCGCCTCGTCCAGCTTTTCGGCAAATGCGCCCACTAGGTCCATCCGCCCGCCCAAAAGTTCAACTTCGCCTCCACAGATCGCAGGAACCAGCATATAGGTTCCCAACTCAATCCGGTCGGTGACCACGGGATGGGTCGCACCATGCAAACGGTCGACGCCCTGCACAGTGATGGTCGATGTGCCCTCACCCTTAATCTGAGCGCCCATTTTGCACAGGCATTGCGCGAGATCGACGATCTCGGGGTCCCGCGCCGCGTTTTTGATAACTGTCGTGCCCTTTGCCAAAGTCGCCGCCATCAGCGCATTTTCCGTGGCCCCAACCGAGACGAAAGGAAAGTCCACCACCGCACCCTTCAGCCGCCCGCCGGGCGCCTTTGCATACACATAGCCATCGCGCAAACAGAGTTCGGCCCCCATCGCTTCAAACGCCTTGAGATGCAAATCAATCGGACGCGCCCCAATAGCGCAGCCCCCCGGAAGCGAGACGACCGCGTGCCCGTCCCGCGCCAACATCGGCCCGAGCACAAGGATAGAGGCCCGCATCTTGCGCACAATGTCATAGTCGGCAGTATGGTTAGAAATAGAGTGGCTCGACATCGCCAAAACTTGCCCGTCTTGCAGGCTAGCAACCTCAGCCCCAAGCGACTGCAAAAGCTGCGTCATAGTACGAATGTCGGAAAGACGGGGCGCATTGGTCAACGTCAGCGGCTCTTCTGACAAAAGCGTAGCGGGCATCAACGTCAGGCAAGCATTCTTAGCGCCTGCAATCGGGATCACCCCGTTCAATGCCCCACTTCCTTTGATTACAATCGAATCCATGCCGCCTACCTCACTCGGTCCTGCCTTCACCGTCACGCACGGTCGCGCCGTGTTTTCCTTTGACTATCGCCTGCGCCTTGCGCCGCGCGATATTAGCCTTAAGAGCCGCCTTCAACCGCACCTCACGCGACAGTTTTGCTGTCGATCGAGGGGGAGTGCCAGCCTTTGCATCATCGGGTTTCGGGTCCATCTAATCCATCTATACGAAACCACAAGACGGGTCCAGATTGCGTAAAAGCAAAAAACAAGGATGATTCAATCGCTATATCTGCCGGGTTTTCTTTCCAAAATCTGCACTAAAAATCACCCCCGAACCGCTTCGCGGTCGACCAGATTTCACGCATAATTTCAACCCGATTTACTCTTGCACCCGTCTGGGAATGCGTCTAATCACCCGCCACGCCAACGGCCAAGCTCCGTTGCATCGGCGCTGCAGTAGCTCAGTGGTAGAGCACTCCCTTGGTAAGGGAGAGGTCGAGAGTTCAATCCTCTCTTGCAGCACCATAAATTTCCTATTTAAAATATAACCTTAAGATAAAAGGTAACCTCAGACGAACCTACGGCCTCACTCCAACCGAAAAACTTTGTCCCGCGCCGCAGCGCCCTTGACAAGAACTAGCCGTCTTTTGGCTACACCCAGCGCATGAGCTAGCGCCTTGACCACGGCAGCATTAGCGCGGCCCTCCTCGGGAGGAGCAGTCACACCCACGTGCCAGACGCCACCCTCAACCGTCACACCCGGCCGCCGCGCCCGTGGCGTCACCCGCACGGCGAACTTGGTCCCCGTCACAGCCAAATGCGCTAATTCTCCATTCTGCAATGCAAACACCCTCGCTAATATACCATGCAAAGATGGGCATTCATGACCACCTCCTTTTACAGATGACAAACGCACCCTCTGGCACAACAGCGGCAGCTATTTTTTTACGCTCCCCACCAGTGGCCTTATGCGACACGGAACAAAACTAAAAGTGGGAGGCTAAATCGGAAAGTATAAAGATAGAGACCAAAGACAGAACCATGACGGATTGACACGAAAAATTTAGAAAAATGTCTATAAATAACAAATGATTGCTAATTAATTTTCGCAGGAAACGAAGTTTGCCAAAATTGTCATAAACTTATTACAGAAGCGGCATAGACCGCGCTCAGACAGGGCCAGAAAGCGCAACGGCCTTTGAAGGAGTGATCTATGACCGTTTCGAAGCTCACCGTATCGACTTTGGCCGTACTGGCTATGGCGGGTGCTGCCGAAGCGCGGGACAATTTGCAG
>JADZAO010000103.1 GCA_020852535.1 Paracoccaceae bacterium
ATCTTTTCCGATCACGAGGTTCGCGCGGCTTTAACTCGCAAGGGATTTTCCAAGGGCGAACTGGAGTGGATGCGCTGCACGGTAGCCGATGTAGAGACTGTGCTAACAGAGCTGCGGACAGGCAAAAAACTCAACGACAAACGTCATCAAAACTTCGAAATGCGCGAAGAGCAAGCCGAAGCGGTCCGCATAACACATGCCTATTTCGATTCGCGTTGGTCGGAGGACATGCACGCCGTCCCGCATTTCCTGTGGAACGCAAAGATGCGCTTCGGCAAGACCTTTGCCTCCTATCAGTTGGCCCGAAAGATGGGTGCCAAGCGGGTGCTGGTCCTGACATTCAAACCTGCTGTCGAAGACGCCTGGCAGACCGATCTTGAAAGCCATGCCGACTTCGAGGGCTGGCAATACATGTCCCGGTCCTCGGGCAGTGATCCGACACAGATCGACACGAAGAAGCCCGTGGTCTATTTCGGTTCGTTCCAGGACCTGCTGGGCCGCGATTCCACCGGGAACATCAAAGCGCGGAACGAATGGCTGCACCAAGTGAACTGGGACCTCGTCGTGTTTGACGAGTACCATTTTGGCGCGTGGCGGGACACCGCCAAGGAATTATTCGAAGGTGAGGACGACGCGACTTCCCAAAAGGAAGCCAAGCTCGAATATGCTGCCAGTCTCGATGACATGAACGAAGACTTGAACGTCCTGTCCCAAAAAGAAGCAGAATTTCTGCCCATCACCACCAAGGCATACCTCTATCTGTCCGGCACGCCGTTCAAAGCGCTAGCGACGGGCGAATTCATCGAAGAGCAGATCTTCAACTGGACCTACACTGACGAACAGCGGGCCAAGGCGGAGTTCGAGGCAAAGACTCCGGACAAGTGGAACCCCTATGGGGCTTTGCCACAGATGCGGTTGCTGACCTACCAGATGCCCGACGAATTGGTCGCGGTCGCCAGTTTTGGGGAGTTTAACGAGTTTGATCTCAACGAATTCTTCTCGGCGACCGGAACGAACAGCGCTGCCCAGTTCAAGCACAAAAGCGATGTGCAGAAATGGCTAGACATCATTCGGGGCCAGTACGCGCCGAGGGCAGTTGAACACCTCAAGACCGGAACCCGACCACCGTTCCCTTATTCCGACGTGCGCCTGCTGCCCTACCTCCAACATGCGTTCTGGTTCATGCCGAATGTGGCGGCCTGCCACGCGATGGCCAACCTATTAGCCGAAAGACACAATACGTTCTGGCATGATTACGAAGTCATCGTGGCTGCAGGCGCAACGGCCGGGATCGGCCTCGACGCACTACCGCCTGTGCGTAAAGCCATAGGTAGCGGGTTCGACACCAAGACTATCACATTATCCTGCGGCAAGCTGACCACCGGCGTCACAGTGGCACAGTGGTCATCAATCTTGATGCTCCGCAACCTGAAATCTCCAGAGACCTATTTCCAAGCTGCATTCCGCGTACAGTCACCTTGGTCGATTAAAAACCCGAATGGTGACAGTCCAAATGAGGAAGAAATCCTCAAGCCCGTCTGTTTCGTGTTTGACTTCGCGCCAACCCGCGCCCTTCAACAGCTCTCCGAGTACAGCATCAGCCTATCTCTCAACAAAGCAAACCCCGAAAAGGCCGTAAGAAATCTGGTCTCGTTCTTACCTGTATTGGCTTGTGATGGCGCGAGCATGACAGAGATTGACGCCGACGGCATCTTAGACATCGCAATGGCGGGCACCTCTGCCACGTTGCTCGCGCGCAAATGGCAGAGTGCACTGTTGGTTAACGTCGACAACAACACACTGCGGCGGATATTGGACAGCGACGAAGCAATGGCCGCCGTGGAACGCATCGAAGGTTGGCGAGCGCTAGGCGACAATGTAATCAAGACAATCATCAACAAAAGCGAAAAAGTCAAAAACATAAAAAACAAGAATAAAAACAGTAAGTTAACCAACAAAGAAAAGAAAGAACTCACAAAGGAGGAAAAGGAATACAAGGCCAAGCGAAAGCTGGTGCAGGAGAAACTGATCAAGTTCGCGACTCGGATACCCGTATTTATGTATCTCACGGATTTCCGCGAAAACACACTGCAAGATGTAATCACAAAGCTGGAGCCTGATCTCTTCCTAAGCGTCACAGGTCTAAACGTGCAGGATTTTCAACTTCTTGTACGTCTCAAAGTATTCAACACCGAGCAAATGAACCAAGCCGTATTTGCCTTCCGGCGATATGAAGACGCTTCACTCCGCTACACGGGCATCGAAAGCCATGAAGGACTGACGCATTGCGGGCTTTATGACACTGTTGTAGCGAGGGACCAGTAGCCCGCCCTGACTTCTCCACGATGCTCCGCACCGCGACCAAAGCCACCGACAATGGAATCACCAACGGAACTGTTCGATTAGATAGCGTAGAAAATAAAACCGCATAATGAGGCAAGATATTCAGGTCATTCTAAATGGCCCCGCCCTTTTGGTCGATTACACAAAGGGAGCGATCCAGCGTCACTCCATGCACAATTTTGCAGCTATCATGGCCATTATGCGTCAATCCCCATAGATCGGCCAATCAATACAGTAGCAAACAATAATCATACGCCCACAATAACAGAAAAAAGGCGACACGCAATCCGAGAAGCTAAAATCGGCACCAAAACAGCTTTTGAATAATAAATTCGGAATAGCCGCGTTGCCATCATCTATTCAAAGGAACTCAGGCTTCGGTACTTTTTCATAGTTATGTCCGTCCTCTAATTTCTTTTTCCGACTAGAGACTTTTTCATAAAAATCAATTAGTTCTTTCAGGTCACTCTTAATATCTTCTTCGGTTGGAAGATATTGCGACCAGTCCACCGCCTTATCGTGGCCAGAATAAAGCGAGCATCTCTTCATACCCTCGTAGATAGCCGGATAATCATCTGCCGGATTATAACAAGCATACTGTAGACTTTTGGTCATTACTTCCGAACGAAAACGCTGGATAGTGCCATTGAAAAGGATTTCTTCGACTATCCGTTCCCAAGTTTCACGCATCTCCGTATAGATCGCAGTCAGAGGATCGCGAAATTTCTTAAGTGTGCAATCATAGTTGTCATTAAAAAGCTCTGTGGTCTTTTTTGAGAGGTCATTGATACGTTGTTTTACTTTCTTTGTGTGGGGCGGCTTACCGGAATCACCAATGATACCAAATTTTGTTCCACCTAGGCTCGACATCCATTCAGAATGTAGAGGGACTAAAGAGCGCCTCGCTTCATTCTCCATCATATAATGGAAAATGATATTGTGAGTAAAAATGATAACTTGGCGACCGGCCTTAGCCTCTTCCACAAGCCGCTTTGCCACAGCTTCCATACGAGAATGATCGAGAGAAGAAACTGGATCATCAATGATTATGCCATGTTTTGCTCCAACCTCAATGAGTTCAGCCAAGAAACATGACAAAGCGAGCGCCCTTTGCTCCCCATCACTGAGCACATCACTCTTGCTTGCAAAGCGGTTATTGGCGGCAAGATCAACTTCGATCACACTATTGGCACCCACACTCCGATCTAAAAGATTAATAGAAATATGTGAAAGTTCGAGTTTAGTAAGTTCAGCTCTAAGCTGAGTTTCTAAAGAATTAGTAAAGAGTACGCGGCGACGAGCAGTAAGCTGCTTAGCAATGGGCCCGGAGCTACATTGTTTACGTGCATCCAGAATCTTAAACCGCTTCACGAGTTGATTGAGCCGGGCGACCACTGTCTCGATATTTTGACTCAGCTTCCTTTCGTCCTCAAACTCCGCCTTTTTCGAAGTCAGGACTTTAAACCTTTCCTCGAATTTATCGACATTACCAAGAACCACGATCTGCTCCTGAAATTCAGTAAGCGATGCATCTATCTTGTCGACAAGGTCATTTGGAATGGCCTCCATAGAATCGGATTCCCAGAATACCTCCGCTTCGATCATCATTTTCACCGCATCAAGCCGCGATCCAAGAACACCGTAGGCTTGTGCAATCTCCTCAGCAACGATCTGACAGGCACCGTCCATCGCAGCATATACACTGAGGGAAGTCTTGACTTGATCCGATGTACGAAGCTTGAGAGCATTAGTTGAGGCGACAAGCCCCTCGTATTTCAATCTGGCTTCTCGACTGTCGCTCGCAGCGCACCCTGAAATGTAATCATCGAACTCCGCCATCCGAGCTGCAGCTTCATCATCCAAAGATTGCTGACAAAGAACGCAGCTTTCCGCAGTTACCAATTTAGGGTCACCACGCTCAGGAAAAGCTTCCCCCGCAAACTGGCGGGCATAGAGAAGCATCTGACGCCAAGATTCCGAACCAATATCAAATATAGGTATAGACTTTCCAAAACCCTCAACTGCAACCCTAGCCATAACTGCCTTTGTCGTCATTTCGGTATAAGTATCTTTAATCTTGATAATGGCTTCATCGCCAAGAAGAGCAAGATGGTCAGATAATTCAGTTTTGATATTTTCTAGCTCCTGTCTTGCTAATTTGTGCATCCGCAACCGAACCTTGGGATCATCACGAATTTCATCAGTTAAGCTTTGAAGCGCTGTTTCCTTTTCATCATTCCATTGGGCAAGACTACGCAGATATTTTTCATCGGGAAGATTAACGAAAACAGTTTCGGAGACGAGCTTTTCAA
>JADZAO010000104.1 GCA_020852535.1 Paracoccaceae bacterium
GCCGACAGGGTCACCACCAGAACCAAAACACCAATAGCAATAGGCGCCTTGGCCCGCCGGAACGGTTTAATCGACGGGCGACTGATGTCGACCAGATCCATATCTGCCGCCAACCGTTGAATATCCCCGGTTGCACCCTCCAAAAGGAGCGTATCGCCCACCCGCACCACCAAATCGTCAAGCTGGCGCCCGATGTTCTGGCTCCTACGATGCGCGGCCAACACATAAACACCATAGCGCCGCCGCAAGCGCAACTCGCCCAGCCGTCGCCCCTCCATCCGGCATCCAGGAGAAATCAACACCTCGACCGTCTCCGTATGCATTGATGACAGCTTGTCGACCAAATGCAGATCTTTGCGCTGCTGCAACCCCAGTAATTCTGTCATCTCCGTCCGCAAGACCACACGATCACCCGCCTGCAAAATCACAGGCTGCAAATCTCGCCGCAAACTAACATCCCCACGCAACACATCGATCAGCCGCACCCCGTCGCAATTAAAGAGATCAACTCCCAGCACCGCCTGCCCAATCAACGGGCTATCCTCAGGGACCGCCACTTCAGTAAAATACTTCATCTTGCGCCGGTCGTTCAGCAGTGTGCTCATCGACTGCCGCACAGGCAGCAGATAACGCGATGTCACCGCCAGAAAAGCCCCGCCAGCGACAGTCAACGCAATGCCCAATGGTGCGATTTCAAAAATCGAAAAATGCGCCAACCCCGCCTTAGCAGCCAATCCATCAACCAACAGGTTGGTCGAGGTGCCGATGATCGCGATCATACCGCCAAGAACCGTCATATAACTAAGCGGGATTAACAGCTTTGACGGTGCCGTACCCAGCCGCACCGCGATCTGCATCACAACAGGGATCATCACGGCAACGAGCGGCGTGTTATTCATAAAAGCAGAAACCACCGCGATGAACGAGAACAAAGCAAAGATCGTCATCTTGGGCCGATTGCCCACATGCCGCCCGGCGATGCGGATCACCATCTCCACTGCGCCCGTCCGCACCAGACCGCCCATGATCAAAAACATAAGCACAATCGTCCAGGGTGCTGCATTCGACAGCACTGCGATACTGTCTTTGATTGGCAAGATACCCAACACCAGCATGGTCGCCGCACCGCCGATCGCAGTCACTTCCACCGGATATGTCTCGCGCACAAATAGCGTGAACATGACCACCAGAATCGCCAGCGCAACCAGAGGTTGCAACGATGCAGCGATTTCAAAACCGAACATTCACTAGCCTCCACAACGACCCGGGCGGGATCAGACCGAAGCCTTCAGACCCATCTCACGCAGGCTCATCAATGCCACACCACAAAGAAGAAGAACAATGGCCTACCACATGAAAGGAGAAAAGTTATTTCCCCGGCAACAACATCGCCCAGAAAATTCCCGCAGAGGCCATGACATAGGAAGATTGTGCTGCAAAAACCTATCTCACACGGGACGCCAGCCACACCTAATCAGCACTGTCACCATCATACTCAAAGGCTGAGTCACGCCTAGGCCAAAGCCCAGCGTAACGAGAGCATCACCACATAAAGCCGCAACTACGCCAAAGCCTCGAGGGACATCACAGCAATCAAGGCCGCGCTTCTTCCAACCGTCCACCCACACGGATCATCCGCACACGCAACGCCTTACCGGTCTGGTCATCTGTTTCGACATAGACGCCTGACAGCGTGGCAGGCCCCACCGCAGGTTCGAACCGCGCCTTAGACATACCAGTGATAAAACGACGCAGCGGCTCCAGCTTCTCTACCCCAATGACTGAGTCATAATCTCCGCACATGCCTGCATCGGTCAAATAAGCTGTGCCACCATTCAAGATCATCGCATCGCCTGTGGGCACATGGGTATGAGTACCGACGACAAGTGATGCCTGTCCATCACACCAATGGCCCATCGCCATCTTCTCACTGGTTGCCTCCGCATGCACATCGACGACCACCGCCTGAACAAAACCTCCCAGCGAGTAGGTTTTAAGCACCCCTTCAATTGCCGAGAATGGATCATCAAAGGGCCTCTTCATAAAAACCTGCCCCAACACCTGCGCCACCAGCACCTTGCGCCCTTGCGTCGCCTCGAAGATACGAAATCCCTTACCAGGTGCGACCTTCGAAAAATTCAAAGGTCTTACAATACGCGGCTCAGTCTCGATGAACTGGAGCATATCCTTATGATCAAAAGCGTGATCACCCAGCGTGATGCAATCTGCGCCCGCCGCCAAAATAACCTTGGCATGCTCCGGCGTAAGCCCCATGCCTGATGACGCGTTCTCACCGTTCACCACAACAAAATCGAGGTCCCACTCGGCCCGCAAACTCGGCAAGCTCTCGGCAATCGCCGTGCGCCCAGTTTTACCCATCACATCGCCAAGAAAAAGGAGTTTCATAGACTCGTGCCTAGCCTCGCCCTCCGCGTCCCGCAAGCCTGAAACTGCCTCTTATGGGCCATACACATTTAAACAAGCAGAAAAACAACACAGAAAGATCCTATTACAGTCAAAAAAGACGCCGCAAGAAGCGTTCTGTACTCTTAGGGTTTCAGACACAGACCACAAACACACAGCGACAGCGACAGCGACAGCGACAGCGACAGCGACAGCGACAGCGACAGCGACAGCGACAGCGACAGCGACAGCGACAGCGACTTATCGCGCCCGACAAGCCAGCGCCAACACAATCTTATCAAATCCCGAACATGCCCCTAATTCGACGGCTCTCTCGATTTCAGAGTGAACGACAACTACCTACGGGCGAGGCCATAAAGATCCAGCGGTTAAAGGCCTGATGATGAGTGCAGGGGCTCTCGCGATCCTAGCAGCAAGTCACGCCTTGCCATACTAAGCAGCACCCCAACGACAAAATGCGACCACTCGTTAAAAGCAAGGCCAATTTCAAGCAGTCAAACCCTTTAACTCGACCAACCCGTTCAACCGGTAACAGGCGGTTAGCGTATTGGCCAACAAACAAGCAACAGTCATCGGCCCCACACCGCCCGGCACTGGCGTGATCGCCCCTGCTACCGCCGCAACAGTGGCGTATTCCACGTCGCCTACTAATTTAACTTTACCATCCCGCTCAATTCGATTGATACCCACATCGATCACAGTGGAACCGGACTTCACATAATCGCCCGTAATCATTTCAGGCCGCCCCACTGCCGCCACTAGAATATCCGCGCCACGGCAAACTGCCGCCAAGTCTTTAGTACGACTATGCGCGATAGTCACTGTACAGCTATCCCTCAACAACAGTTGCGCCATCGGCTTGCCAACTATGTTACTGCGCCCTACCACGACCGCGTTCAGTCCTGCCAACGACCCGTAATGGTCGCGCAGCATCATCAGGCAGCCCAACGGGGTGCAGGGCACCATCGATTTTTGCCCCGTGCCCAAAAGACCCACATTAGAAATATGAAACCCGTCCACATCTTTGGCCGGATCAACGCGATTGATCACAAGATTACTATCAAGATGCTTCGGTAGCGGCAATTGCACCAAAATTCCATGCACCGCCGGATCAGCGTTTAACCGATCAATCACGGCCAGCAGGTTGGTTTGCGAGATATCAGCATCCAAACGATGCTCGAAGCTCGCCATACCGACCTCAATGGTCGAGGCATGTTTGTTTTTCACGTAAACCTTACTTGCGGGGTCTTGCCCAACCAACACCACCGCCAAACCCGGGGTAATCCCATGTTCGACCTTCAGCCGCATCACATGTTCAGCCACCTGTGCACGCACACCCGCCGCGAACGCCTTACCGTCGATTACCTTTGCCGTCATCCGCCGTCCCTCACCCTTGCGCCCACAACCGCCTAGCGTAAATGCATTGGCCTCGAAGGAAACAACCGCTCAGCCGTTCTTGCCGAGGTGCCCTTCTTCCCGTTCAATCAACCATTCGACCAACTTGCGCCACAGCATTTCCAGTTTATCCGGCGGCAGACCATGCGTCTTGGCATGACGACGCACATTGCCAATCACCTCTTCCACCCGGGACGTAATCCGCGCAGGCATCCCAATCCCTGACTTGATCACTGCGGCACGGTCAATATAGGCCACACGCTTGGCAAACAAGGCCACCAACTCGGCATCGAGCCGATCGATCTCGACCCTGATATCCACCATCGTCTCACATTCCGCCGCTGTTTTCACAGA
This sequence comes from Paracoccaceae bacterium, assembly GCA_020852535.1. Lineage (GTDB taxonomy): Bacteria > Pseudomonadota > Alphaproteobacteria > Rhodobacterales > Rhodobacteraceae > Paragemmobacter. Next base: position 4,174 of record JADZAO010000104.1, read on the forward strand.
CTTTGTCATAGTGACGTCTCCGCCTTGCAAGGCGCGAGGTAAACCCTCGCATTCCGTTTCACAAGACAGCGGGTCAGAACAGTCCTTCGACGTTTCCATTAGTATTAATCCGGATCATCTCGGCCAACGGCACCTTGGGCAAACCTGGCATCGTCATAATCTCGCCACAAATCGCAACGATAAAACCCGCACCCGCAGACAGGCGCACTTCGCGCACCCGAACACTATGGCCCGTAGGGGCACCGCGCACGGTCGGATCGGTAGTAAAACTGTATTGCGTCTTAGCAACACAGATCGGCAGATGACCATAACCAGCCAGTTCCCAGCCCTTCAACTGGTCACGGATCGACTTATCTGCAATCAGCTCATCAGCATGATAAATGCACTTGACGATAGTTTCCAACTTCTGAAGCAGCGGCATATCGTCAGGGTAAAGCGGAACGAAGTTCGAAGTGCCCGATTCCGCAAGCGCCACGACCTTGTGCGCCAGATCCTCAATACCAGCCGATCCATGCGCCCAATGTTTACACAAGATCGCTTCAGCACCCTGCTCGGCAACGAAGGCCTTGAGGGCTGCGATTTCGGCATCAGTATCGCTAAAAAAATGGTTGATTGCCACAACCACCGGCACGCCGAAAGATCTAACGTTTGCGATATGGCGACCAAGATTAGGGCAACCCTTCTTGACCGCATCAACATTCTCGGTGACCTGATCGGCTTTGGCGACGCCACCGTTCATCTTCATGGCGCGAACGGTGGCCACAATCACCGCAACGGAGGGCTTCAGGCCTGCCTTACGGCACTTAATATCAAAGAACTTCTCAGCACCAAGATCGGCCCCGAAACCGGCTTCGGTCACGACATATTCACCCAGCTTCAGCGCGGTCTTAGTCGCAATAACGCTATTGCAACCATGCGCTATATTAGCAAAAGGACCGCCGTGCACGAAGGCAGAGTTGTTTTCCAGAGTCTGCACAAGGTTTGGCTGCATCGCCTCCCTCAAGAGAACAGCCATCGCACCATCCGCCTTTATATCGCGACAATAGATCGGCTTCTTGGCGCGAGTATATGCAACGACAATATCACCTAAACGCTTTTGCAGGTCTTCTAGGTCATTAGACAGGCACAAGATCGCCATGACTTCCGAGGCCACCGTGATGTCAAAACCGGTCTGACGCGGAAAGCCGTTCGATACACCGCCCAGCGACACAACAATATCACGCAGTGCACGATCGTTCATGTCCATTACACGGCGCCACATCACGCGGCGCTGATCAATGTCGAGTTCGTTGCCCCAGTAGACGTGGTTATCAATCATCGCCGACAACAAATTGTGAGCACTAGTAATGGCGTGGAAATCGCCGGTAAAATGAAGGTTCATCTCCTCCATCGGCACAACCTGCGCATAGCCACCACCCGCAGCGCCACCCTTCATACCAAAGTTCGGCCCGAGCGAGGCTTCGCGAATACAGATTACCGCTTTCTTGCCAATACGGTTCAGACCATCCCCCAGACCAATCGTGGTCGTGGTTTTCCCCTCGCCCGCAGGGGTCGGGTTGATCGCGGTCACAAGGATCAACTTGCCATCCGGATTACCCGCCAGCCCCTTTATAAACTCCTGGCTCACCTTGGCCTTATCATAACCATAGGGCACCAAATGCTGGGAGGGGATACCGAGCTTCTCCCCAATCTCCATGATCGGCTTTTTCTTTGCCTCGCGCGCGATTTCAATGTCGGTCTTGAACGCCACGTTCATCACTCCCTAGAGCTGCTGTATGCTTAGCCCTTCGATACAGAGACCTTGTCCTGCACAACAAAGGATCGCGACACTTCCACGATAAAATTCGCTAAGGCCAATTGCCGATCAAAAATTCTGCAACAAAACTGTAGAAAAATTCATCGGCTAAACATTTATTTTACAACGGCGCGCCAAAGCGCATCCTACAACACATTTAATTACGGCTTGAGCGCATAAACCGCATAACAGCCCTAGCCACCCAGCTTAAATCTTAAAAGACAAAAAACCAAAAACGGCGTTTAGAAGCTTTCTATGCATCCATCTCCGCCATCACGCGGTCGGTTCAGGCTTCATACCACCTTTAAGCGCTTTTGGCTTAGTCTTCGGAATTGCAACAATCGACCCACCGCCCGAAGAAGAAGCGGTCTTGTCATCATCCCCACCCAAGGCTTCACCAGCAATCACCTTACGAATTTCTTCTCCGGTCAAAGTTTCATATTCCAACAGCCCTTTAGCCAGCCGTTCAAAATCATCGGCTTTCTCGGTCAAAATACGATACGCTGTGTCATAGCCCTCATCGATCAAACGCTTAACCTCGGACTCAATCAGCGTTTTAGTATCAGCAGAAACCGAGAACCCCGCCGTATTACCCTGATAACCTTCATGTGCTTCGGCATAATCGATGTTGCCGATCTTGTCCGACATCCCCCAGCGCATCACCATTGCCCGGGCTAAGGAAGACGCTTGCTGGATATCACCTGCCGGACCCGAGGACACACCCTCTTCACCGTATTTGATAATCTCGGCAGCCTTGCCAGCCATGGTCATGGCGATCTTCTGCTTGCCCTCGTCTTTATGCATGTTCAATCGATCCATTTCAGGCAAGCTGACAACCATTCCCAAGGCCCCCCCCCGCGGAATGATTGTAGCTTTATAGACAGGATCGCATTTTGGCATGTTCATACCAACGATAGCGTGACCTGCCTCGTGATAGGCAGTCTTTTCCTTCTGATCGTCAGTCAGCACCATTGAGCGGCGCTCAGCACCCATCATAACCTTGTCCTTAGCATTCTCAAAATCGGCCATAGTGACAAAACGGCGACCAATGCGGGCAGCTGTCAAGGCCGCCTCGTTCACAAGGTTCATAAGATCAGCGCCAGAAAATCCGGGCGTTCCCCGCGCAATCGTGCGCAGATCGACATCCGGTCCCAACGGCACCTTACGGGCATGTACCCCAAGAATTTTTTCACGGCCCTTAATGTCAGGGTTAGGCACATGGATCTGACGATCAAAACGGCCCGGACGCAAAAGCGCAGGGTCAAGCACATCCTTACGGTTAGTCGCAGCAACGATTATCACACCCTCGTTTGCCTCGAATCCATCCATCTCCACCAGCAACTGGTTCAACGTCTGTTCGCGCTCGTCATTGCCACCGCCGATGCCCACACCACGGGCACGGCCTACGGCATCAATCTCGTCGATAAAAACAATGCAGGGCGCGTTCTTCTTGGCTTGTTCGAACATATCACGCACGCGGCTTGCGCCCACACCCACAAACATCTCAACAAAATCCGAACCTGAAATGGTAAAGAACGGCACACCAGCCTCGCCGGCAATCGCCCGCGCCAATAACGTCTTCCCCGCACCCGGAGCGCCAACCAGTAGCGCCCCCTTGGGAATTTTACCGCCCAAAAGACTGAATTTCTGCGGATTACGAAGAAATTCGACAATCTCTTCCAATTCTTCCTTGGCCTCATCGATGCCTGCGACATCATCAAAAGTCACACGACCCTGCTTTTCGGTAAGCAGTTTGGCACGGCTCTTACCAAACCCCATCGCGCCACCGCGACCACCACCCTGCATGCGGTTCATAAAGAAAATCCACACACCAATCAGCACAAGAAACGGTAGCCAGATGCCCAGTGCCGACATAAAACCTGACTGCTCCTGCGCTTCAGCTTTGACCTCGATACCCTTAGAAATCAGCCGATCCGCCAGATTTTCACCTTCGGGCCTAATCGTGAGATATTGCGCACCGTCCTTACCACGCACCAGAACTCGCTCGCCATCCAGCGTCACGCTCTGCACATCACCACTATCAACACGGGTAATAAAATCCGAATACGACAGGCTGTGCGACGACATCATCGTCTGATTTCCGCTGAACAAATTGAACAGCGCAAGAATCAGCACAAACAAAACGACCCAGAACGCGATATTTCGTGCTTTTCCCACGAATAATCTCCCCAAACTGCCACGCCCTGAAAAGCAAGACGCCGCCCTTCTATCCTAAGATAGAGATAACAAGACAGGGTTCAATGCGATAAAGTAGAAGAACTTTGTCACAACCCTTGTGCCGCGGCCAAAACTCCAACAGGCGGCAGACAATCCAGCCGCCAATCCCCTGCCAATCCAGCCAAAGGAGCTGCAACCAGCTCCTCGCCCCGCCACAACGCAGGGCTTGCTAGCAAACTCGCACGCGGCAAACCGGCCCGGCGCCAATCAGGACAAAGGCACAACCCCTCTTCAGCCAAGGCGCGCAACGTCAACCCTTTGTGATCACCGCCCGAAATCCGCCAGCGTCCATCCCAAACCGCATCAGCAGGCACTTCAAGATCGCGCACCGCCCGCACTTCACGTCCAAACCGAACAATCCCCTTAGCAGTGCCGCACCGAACACCCGTCAACATAGCGGCACGACCTGCAGCCACTGCATCACGCAGGCGGATCATGGCCGCACCCCTTGGACTATATTCCACCGAACCGATCCACAAAACCGTCGCCAACAATAGCCGTCGCTGGATCTCAAGGGGCAATTTTGTAAAAGCCGCCGCATTAAACAGCACATCACCCGCCTCGAGACGTACTACCCGCGCCACCGCTTCTCTGGCTTGCGCATCCAGTGCATCGCGCACCTCAGCCATCTGCGTAGCAATTGAAACAAGCGCTTCGACGCTTACCCCCGCCTTGGCCAATCCCGCCAAATCCCGACGAGCCCGCACTCGCGCAAAGCGGTCATTTTCGTTAGAGGGGTCTTCAACCCATTCCACCCCGCGCGCCCGCAACCAGTCCCGTAACTCAGCCCGCGACACGTCCAGCAAAGGCCGCAAGAACGTCACCCCCAAAGCCTCGCGCCGCGCCGCCATTGCCGACAACCCATCGACACCAGCCCCGCGCCCAAGTCGCATCAAAAACGTCTCAGCGACATCATCACGCGTATGCCCCAAGGCCACTGCAGAAAGCCCCAGCTCTCTCGCCCAGCCAGACAACAGCGCCAACCGCCCCCGGCGCGCTCTGTCCTGCAAATTACCCACGCCATCCCAATGCCAGCGCAGCACCACATGCGGCACACCTAGCGCTGCACAGGCTCGCGCCACACTCGCCGCTTCCGCCGCCGCCTCGGCTCGCAAACAGTGATCCACTGTAGCCACCGAAACACGCACCCCCGCCGCCACCGCAAGATGCAGCAGCGCCATCGAATCCCCACCACCCGAAACAGCAAGACCCAGCAAAGGCTTCACCCCTGCCAAGCCTGCCATAAATCTCTGTTTAATCGTAGTCAGGAGCAGCCAAGCCCCTGCATCGCGGTCTTGGCGTTACCCGCTTCCGCCGATCCGGGGAAACGCGTCTCCACCTCTTTCAGCGTCACACAAGCCTCCGGGGTTTGGGCCAAAGCCCCCAGCGCTTGCCCTAATTTAAGCAACGCTTGCCCCGCCCGCGGCCCCGAAGGCTGGCCGCTAAAGGCTTCCAAATAAGACCGTGCTGACCCAGCCGTATCACCCAATTGCGCCAAAGCCTCGCCCCGCAAGAATGCGGCCTCCTGCGTTAATGGACCGCCTGGATAATTTTGCACAAAAGCCGCAAATTTGTCCGCCGCCTGGCGAAAATCAGCTGACGTATAAAGCGCATTTGCCTTATCAAAATCGACCTTTTCGTTCAGCGCCAGTTCCGGCGCAGATGCACCATTTGTCACCGGAGCGACAGATTCAACACGCACCGCCGCACCACCGCCCAAGACAGGCGTTTCAGGCAAGGTAGATACATCGCAACCTTCGGTCACCTCACACAGACGAAATTCAATATCACCAATTCGCTTGGTGCCATCCGACACCACACGATTCAGTTTCAACTCCACCTCTTCGATCTTTGCCGTCAACCGCGTCAATTCGGCCTCAATCGCATCCATACGCCGTAAAGCGTCACCACCCCCGACGCTCGTACCCGCTCCGGCCGATTGCACCAGCTCTGCTTTGAGACCAGTGAAATCGGCCATGAGCGCGTCAAGTTCGGCCCGGATATCGGCAAGCGTTTGGGCCTTGCCCTGCGCGAAAACCGCAACAGGCGAAAGCGCCAAAATCAAGATCAATCCGAGCCGAAGCATACCGTCAGAGCCCCGCACCAGCCGACAGCACCGTCACAGCACGACGGTTTTTGGCATAGCAGGCTGCTTCCGAACAAGTCTCAACCGGACGTTCCTTACCGTAAGAGACGGTCTGCATCCGACCCGGACGCACACCCTGAGAGATCAGGAAGTCTTGCACCGCGCTGGCACGGCGTGCACCCAGCGCAAGGTTGTATTCCCGCGTACCCTTCTCGTCGGCATGGCCTTCAATAATGATCGCATAGGTAGGATTCGAATTGAGCCACTGCGCCTGACCGATCAAGATATCACGACCTTCCGGAGACAGCATCGACTGATCTAGGTCAAACAACACACGATCACCGACCGACTGATTAAAATAGGCAATAGATGTCGGATCGCTCGGGTCGCCCAAACCGCTCTGATCGATCCCGCCCGCGCCTGCGCCATAACGATCAGGATTGTTACAGGCAGTCAGCCCAAGGGCCGCAACAATCAGCAAAACTTTAGGGAAAAAGGTCATTCTTTTGTTCCTCGTTTTTTAGGTTCTTGGTTCGATTACAACCATCTTATCAGCTTTAGGCGCCCGTGTGAATCAGGCACAGACATTAAGGTAACAACGGCGACCACGCAGGGTCCGAAGCCGGGCCATCAGTCATCACCTGACGCAGATTCCTCCCAGAAATATCCACGGCAAAGAGTGAAGGTCGCCCGCCCACACCTGCGGTTTCACGCGTAAACATGATCACCCGCCCGTTAGGCGCCCATGTCGGGCCCTCGTCAAGGAAGGATGCTGTCAAGAGCCGCTCCTCGCTACCATCCGCCCGCATCACGCCGATATGGAAGCGTCCCGCATTCTGCTTAGTAAAGGCAATATAATCTCCCTGCGGAGACCAAACCGGCGTCGAATAACGCCCTGCCCCGCCCGAAATACGAACGGCATCGCCACCAGCCGCCGACATGACATAAATTTGTTGCGTCCCAGACCGATCGCTTTCAAAAACAATCTGGCTTCCATCTGGGCTAAAACTCGGTGCCGTCTCAATGCTCGGCGCATTGGTCAACTGCCGCGTCTGCCCGCTGCCAATATCAAGCTGATAGATGTCACTGTTGCCGCCCCGTTCCAACGAAAACACAACTTTCCGTCCGTCCGGCGAAAAACGCGGCGCGAAGGTCATTGTACCTTTCTGCTGCGCCAACGCCTGAACCCGCATGCTACCAATATCCATGAGATATATACGCGGAAAACCAGACTCGTAGCTCGTGAACAAAATCTGATTGCTGGTAGGAGAAAAACGCGGTGCCAGCACAATAGACGAACTGTCAGTCAAATAAGCAAGATTCGCCCCATCATAATCCATCACTGCCAGACGCTTTTGCCGCTGGTTCTTCGGCCCGCTTTCAGAAACAAAAACAACACGGCTGTCAAAATAAGGCCCTTCACCCGTGATCCGGCTATAAACCGCATCAGAAACCTTATGCGCCATCCGCCGCCACGTAGCCAAAGTACCGGCAAATTGTAGCCCCTCGCCCATCTGCTGGCCACTAAAGACGTCAAATAGACGGAACTTCACAAAGATCTTGTTACCACTTGTACTCACCGCGCCGGTGATCAACGCTTGCGCATTAATCGCTTTCCAGTCCTCATATGCCACAGGTGCATCAAAGTTCGACACGCGACTGATATAGGCCGAAGCGGGAATCTCGCGAAACAGGCCAGTCCCTGACAAATCAGCGGCAATCACCTGTGTAATCTGCGTGGCATAATCGCTTGATGCGCCGTTTTCGGGAATAAACTGCGGCACTGCAAAAGGCAGCGGCTCTATCACACCATCGCTAATGGTGATCCTGAGCGGCCCTTGCTGAGCACTAGATTGAATGCTGCCACCTAAAAAAAAGCCAACAGCCAGTGCAAGCACGGGGGCGAGGGTGCGAAACAAACTCATCAGGTCCTCATTCTCCTCGGGTCAAGCTATTGATACCGCAGATAGCCTCAAATTACATACACAAAAGCGCAAGACGCAACTACGTGCTGCGAATTTAGCAGGAATACTCATCTCATGCGCATTCCATTGGGGTCGAAAACAAGTTCAATCTCTTTCCACTGCTCATATTTGTCCTTCGGCAAGGGAAAACCCTTCGACCCACAGCGAATAATCGCCCGACGCGCTGCCTCGAAGGCCTGTCCGGTAGATACATCACTGCCACCGTCGCTGCTAACCAAATGGATCGACGCCGCATCCGGCTTACCATTCTGATTGACCGAGAAACCGACAACAACCGTAGTCCGCAAGGCCTCCATCGACAGCGCGCCCACATTCCAGCAAGCCTGCACCGCAACCCGCATTGCATCGGTTTCGGCACCCGTCATCGGCGGACCCGAAGGCGCATTGGCCTCGCCCGCATCCGTCGTCTCCTCGGTCGCAGCATCGGCTACGGCGGCTGCGATAGCATCGGCCACAAGATCATCCCTCGCCTTCTTCGACGCAGGCTTGGCGCTCGCCACCTCTTCCTTCAGAGGTTTCTCAGGCTTGATCAAATTCTTCGGACGCGACCGTGGCGGCAAAGACGCCATCGCAGGCAGCTGCGGCGCATTATCCTCGGTTTCAACTGCTTCCGTCACGATCTGTGTCGTCGCCTCTTCAGGTGCTGCGGGTGGCTCTTTCTCAACCACAGGCGCATCGGGTGCGGCTTCATCCGAAGCTTCTGGGGTCGCCACATCCGCCACGTCAGGCGCATCAGTAGAGCTGTCCACCGGCACAGCCGCAACACGATCCAAGGGGCGCGGCTTAGGTTTCACATCTGAAGGTGCCACCGGAATAGGTTGCTCAGTATCGGCAATCGGCGCCACAGGGTTTGGCGTCTCAATAGGCTGAAAGGCATCCAACACCGGCACATCCTCGGGAATGTCTTCAACCGCCGGCGGTGGCTCAACCGGATCAGTCACGACAGGCTTTGCAGACGGCTCAACCAATTCTTTTTCTTTTACAGGCTCAGACGGAGCGGGCGCAGGTGAGGCCTTCACTAATTCATCGAACTCCGACGAATTCATCAGCGACACCTCAGCCACAGTCACCTCAGGCATCTTCTCCGGTGAAAACAGCCAATCTCCAATCACGATCCAAAGCAGCAGGCACAGGTGCCCTACGGCAGAAACGATCTGCCCAGTAGTCATGCCTGTTTTGTCCTGCAAACGCATCGTTCAAACCGTCAGTCGCCACTGCCGTCAAGCGCAGGTCCGCCGCCATCGGTGACAAGCCCAATGTTGTTAAACCCACCCTTGTTCAAAGCCCCCATCACCTCGGCCACCCGGGAATAGGGAATGGCCCCGTCCGCCCGCAAGAATATCTTGTCCGAAGTCCGCTCAGAAGCAATCGCGGTCAACTTCGGGATCAACTCCTCAGGCCGGATTTCGTTTTTCTGAATCAACAACTTACCATCGGCGGTCATGGTAATCGCCAGCGGCTCCTCCTGCTCGGTCGGCAAGGCGTTAGCCGCCGTTTCCGGCAATTCCACCGGAACACCCACAGTCAACATAGGAGCCGCCACCATGAAAATGATCAGCAGCACCAACATCACGTCGATGAACGGCGTGACGTTGATTTCCGACATAGGCGCGCCTCCGTGCCGCCGCCGACCGCGGCGTCCGCCCCCACCGCCTTTTTTGGCTACACCCGCACCCACGGCTCAAGCGTCCAACTGGCGCGACAGGATCGTCGCGAATTCGTCGGCAAAAGATTCATACCCGCCCAGAATTCTCTCACTGTCCGTGTTAAGCTTATTGTAGGCCACAACGGCGGGAATAGCCGCGACCAAACCAATCGCCGTGGCTAAAAGCGCCTCGGCGATACCAGGAGCCACGACAGCAAGGTTGGTGTTCTGGCTAATCGCGATCTGCTCAAAACTGTGTTTAACCCCCCAGACCGTCCCAAAGAGACCAATGAACGGCGCAGTCGATCCCGTGGTAGCAAGGAACCCCAGCCCCTTGTTTAATACTTCAGCCTCGCGTGCGATGGCGACATCCATCGCCCTATCGATCCGCGCTGGCGCCCCTGCGATCAACCTGCCGTCCTGCCGGTGGCTACGCCGCCACTCCGTCATTCCAGCAGCGAAAATACGCTGCGATGCGCCCTGAGGATCGGGAGAGATCGTATCAAACAACTCGTCCAAAGGTTCGCCCGACCAAAAAGCACGGTCAAACTCAGCCGCCTCGGCCTGCGCCCGACGGAAAATTAGATGCCGCTGCACGATGATCGACCATGACCAGAAGCTCATCCCCATCAGGGTCATAATCACCAGTTTATTGGCAAAGGTGGCCTTAATGAAAAGGGTCAGCAAGGAGAAATCAATCTCCTGCGCTGCTGCGAGAGTTTGGGTATCCATAACGCCTGCTCTTTTGTTATAGCCGTCCTACTGCGGCCTTTGCGGGTGATTCTATCTAAGTTTTACACAGAATGCCAATACATCTGCGCGACATCGTGACAATCCTCGCTCCGCTTGGCTTTAACCCACCATCAAAAGCACTCAAACCAGCAGCAGATCCGCGCCACAATCCCCGCGACCAACAAGCAAACCAGAGCCATTAGCGTGAGGAACAACACTTCGTTTTCAAGGGGCACCGCCTGATCAAGCAGGATCTACGCTCCACCCGGCTCTACTAGGAAAAACCTTCACATAATTAAGCATCTACGGAAGTGGAATTTTCTCAGAGGGATAAACAAGGGAGAATTAGCCCAAGTAACCGGGCGCGAATTTCCGTCATTGACAGTGTGAATCCGCTAGAAGTTGCACGAAGAAATCCAGCGTCTGAGAGCACTATCTCAATAAACCGGATATCTAAGCTGTCGCCTCCTAGTTCAACTTCCTAAAGACAGCGGGTGGCTCGAATTTTCCTGCCCATAGTCCAATTTTTGTCCGCCTCGCAATCTTGCCTTGTTCTATGTATCGATCAGAGTATTCAAGGTAAGGAATTGCCATTCCAATTTTCACAAGTTCTTCGCCAAGGTCTCTGCCCTGCGCGCGGCAGATGCCAACCGAACGACCATATCGATCAAGTTTATACTCCTCACATTGAACTTCAGCTTCGCCAATCAGTTCAATAAGTGCATCGCGAGCAGCTTCACCGCATGCATATCTTCTTTCTGAAGAGCTCAAGCAGGTCTGTTTAATTTCTGGGGCATCAATTCCAAATATACGCCATCTCTTAGCCCCAACTGTAATCGTGTCGCCATCGATTACATCAGCGAACCCTGTCTGTATTTTTAGCTCTTTTGAAACGACAGATGTCTGCCCATCATCTATTTTAAACGATTGCAGCCCTGAATCTTTTTCTGTCGCTCTACGATCTGAAATACTCAGATCATCCTTAATTCCCTCTATCAAACGATCACGATTGATATCCATTGCGAAACTGACTCTTCGGGATAAGTTCTTATTCTCCAAGCCATTTTCATCAAAAATTAATCGAGCAGAAGAGTATCCAACAGATGCAAGATAAGTTTGCGCCCATTCTAAAAGCTCTGGATCTTGATCAAGTCCTTTAAGACAAACTTCTAGCGCATTGTGAGCACGACTTTGCGACAGACCAAGATTGAACAGGTAAGCTTCTTCTGAAGTTTGACCGGGCGCACCCTCAGATGAGGCATGGCCCTCTATTCGAACCTCAGAGATATCAAGTCCAGATGCCTTTAATGTCGCGATCCAAGGCACGCAAAGCTTGACTAGAAAATCTTTATTTACAATTTCTGCCTCATTTACATGGAACAAAATACTTTGTGGCAATGTTATCGTGCCGTCGCTTGCGATTTCACCGCCCGCTGCTCTGATCTGTGCCCCCAATTCTCTATTGAGCATTTGAACTACCGCAGCTTCATCTGCGGCCGCTGTTGCAAGACGAGTACTCACTTCAGCCATCGGATCATCAAATTTTTTTAGTTTTTCTAAGCCGGCACGAAGCTGAGTTTCTGGAGTTAGCTCTATTGCTTCTGAAAGCTTCACACGTGTGTCTGGATCTAATTTGATTGCACCATTCATAAGCTGCCGAAAATCTTCTTCTCGAATGAACCGAGCAAACTGCGCTGCATCTTCGCGACTAAGAGCAGTGAGAGAAGTGATGCCTACCTCACGTAGCTGCTTGGCCACGTCAAAGGTTCCATCAGACAAGGCCGAAAAAACCTCATGTTTCTGCGTTTCAGTCATTTTGCCAATCTTATCGGCGCTGACGAGACTACGGCGTTCCGTATCTATCTGCCACCAAGCGAACAGAAGAAGCAGGACAAAACTGAGCAGAATAAAAGCTTCTGCAACCGTAAGGCCCATTACTGCTCCGCGCTTGTAATCTCGACTTGAATTCGCCTGTACCGGCATCGCTTATAAGACCTACATCTAGGAAAAACAGGGGATCTAAACTAAACAGTTTCGTCACTTTTGAGGCGCGCTATACGCGTGGATGCATTTTTGTCGGCAGCTTTCCAATTGATCGGTTGCAGTCTTAAGAAAATTTGCGGTCTGAACATTTGCAAGAAGAAGAGTTCTTGTGTTTTCTTCGAAGCCTTCAGAAACTCTCGAAGTGGCTTCTTCAAATTGATTTGCAACCTTTAGGGCAGCCTCAAGATAGGATTGTGATCCAAGCGTAAGTTGATCTTGAGCATTCGAAATCGAAGCAAGTACACCCATTGAGTTTGCATCTATGCCTTTGGCAAGCGTAGCAGAAAATTCCAATGCGTTTTGCTGTGCAAGAACGAATTTTTCTGTCGTCAAGGTCGTGCCAACAATGAGGGCGTCTGCACTCTCTTTCAGCTTTTCAAGACTCGATAACACATCTCGAGCAGCGTCAACGTTGCTAACAGAAATTTCCTTTGCAACAGAAGACAGTTCTAGGATTATAGCGCTCATCCCTGTTGCCGCAGATGCACTCGCATCTTTTACAACAGAGAGTACTTGAGATAGGGCAACCTCAGTTTGGATCCTGACACTTTCTCGAATAGCTGGTCCAAATTCTTGAGCTGATTTTAACAGTTCAGACTGCATATCGGCCATTAGGGTGTCAAAGGCTACCTTCATCTTACCTTCGCGTTCGGCGGCCTGCTGAACACTTTCCGTCGAAAACGACTTAATACGTTCAAGCGTTGAACCGAGCTCTGTTCTAAACCGACGCGCTGCCTCATCGAGTTCCGTGCGCGCTCGCTTCTCACGAGACACAACGTCAACCTTTAGCTGAAGCATTACCACCCTAAGAAAAACACCAACAATTGTTGAAGAAAGTGCTACGCCAAAGCCTGAAATGATTTCCGGAATCAACTCAACCCGGTCCTTAGGGGCTGCCTCGACAACGAAGTAAAGAGTGACTGCCAAAGATGTCAGTGTGAACAGAAATCCAAGGTAATAGGCATTATCCCCTATAGTCTCCGAGTCTAATCTGAAAGCCGTTGCAAAATACGCGATCACTACATAGGCAAAAAGAATTACTGCCGCGAAAACCGCACTTAAAAAAAATGGTGCGGCTATCACTTTCAGGAGTACTACACCGAAAATTCCGATGGAAAAGGCTATGATCAAAGGTAACGCTTCAACCATCGGTGTTCCGGTAACTCCATAGACACGGCCAAAACGACGTGTTGCCATCTCACAGATCCCCTAACTTTTTTACAATCGGTAGATGAGCACCTTGCAGGTCAAAATACTTGGTCCAGAAAATCTCTAGCGTTTCTGGATCCTCGACACCCTCAAATGGCCGCGGGATTTGCAAAATTACCACTTCGGCATTTGTAAGAGTTGAGCCCACCCTCTGAAAGTCCGGAGAGGTTCGAAATGACTGCCAGTCTTCCCCCTTGTAAAAGCTCAACGCGTCACTGTTCTGAAGAAGATCTGAAACAATCACGAGACGTTTCGGACCCTTAAAGGTAATAAAGTTCGGTGTTTCAGAAACAAGTGTCTGCAAACTCTCCATTATTGGCGACTTTTTGGCCGAACTGGACGTGACCATTCGCATGATGTTAGCCTGCAACGGCTCAAGGAAGCGTTTACGATACTTCTGTTCAATCAAAGAGGCGTTCTGTGTCAGGGCACTAGCACTACCCGCATATTGAGGCTTGCAAAGCGGATCTGTCGAACCCCACTCATCCGAGTTTTCACTAACAATCCCCATTGTAAACTGGGTGCCGCGAACTGCGTCAGAAATTTCTTTTTCAAACCAGGTCAAGAGCTGCAATTTCTGTGTTAATGTAATTGGATCGGTCAAATCGATCAGCATAACTGTCATCGCAACAGGACCGCTGTCTTTTGGACATAAAGTTGTCTCATCAATTGCGTTTACAGTCTGTTCCTTGTGTGACCACCAAAATGCACCCCCCATTACAAGTACGATAATAATCACCAAAACGGTTAAGTTAACTGTTCCAGTCGAACCAGCTAAACGGACACGGCGAGATCGTGGCACCGACCTTCTATTTACCATTTTCGGCAA
>JADZAO010000105.1 GCA_020852535.1 Paracoccaceae bacterium
AACTTTGATTATTCGGCCATTGGCCTGACGTATTAGCGCGTAGCGGTTGGACTGGGTTCCGAAGACCCCGATCAAGTTGATCTTGTTGAGATCAATCTCGTTTTTGTCGGTGGCCTCTTTCGCTACGTTGGCCTTTGTTGGGATCGACGGAGAGACGTTGGCGAGTTGTGGTTCCTGTTTGGTTGTGGGTTCGATCACTCTAGCGGTATCGGCGGCTTTGCTTGCTGAAGCGATGGTTGAAGAGCGGGCCACAGGGCGTGGCGACAGGACTAGACCTCCGAGAGAAGAAGCGGTGTCCTTTGGTGTGACTATGGTAAGGGCTGAGATGGTGACAGGGCGTGCTGGCGGGCGTAAGCTCGCAAAGCGGCTGCCGGTGCTGAAGAGTTTATTGTTTGCGTGCGGTTTCGCGGCTTTGGTAGGACGGGCGACAGGGCGCTTCCCGCGCAAGGCTGGATCTGCGGGGAAGGTTTGTGTTTGTTCATCGGTGGTAAGAGAATTAGTCCCGTTGGCAAGGTCCGCAGGCCGTGCAGGTGGAATGAGCGGTGGTTTGCCAGCGACAAGAAAAACGTTTTGTGGCGTTTTAATTCCCTCGGGCGTGGGGACGATCAGGCTGTTGGCGTTGAACTGGTAGAGGGTGCCGAAGGCTGGTGGCGGTGGCGTACTGAGGGCTGAATCGCCATTGGTTTCGAGCAGGGGAATGGTATCTGTGTCGCTGGCCGAGGGCACGGCATCAGCTTCAGATAAGTAGACTGCGTCATTGCCTTTGTTTGCAGTTGGTATCCTTGAGGTTGTCTCGGGTGCTACATCTGCCGATGAGATGTTTTTTAGTGCGGGATCTGTTGCTATATCTTGGCCGTCAGCGAGCATTTCGTCATTGATACTCGGATTGGTTATGGTATCGGCTGGAACCTCTTGAGGGGTGGTCGTGTTGCCGTTTGCAGAGGCAAGAGCGGTTGGTGCTTCGGTGCCGACTCTTGTTGTGTAATAGCTCAATATAGCGGTGGTGAAGATTGCAAACAGGAGGCCCGCTAACACGAGGCCGAGGGGCTTGCTTCGCGACAGGATGATGAGATTGCGAGTGTTTTTGCGTGGATCGGTTGCTACCAGCGCGGTGACGGGTGGTTGAGCTCTCAGTGTGGTTGTTGCTGGACGGGGTGGTTTGGCAGTTTCAGCAAAACTAAATTCGGGAATCCGTTGTGGCTTGGCAACAGAGGCGGTGTCACGTGAGGCAGCACCGAGATGGCGAGCCATGCTTTGCGCAGCGGCTGCGGTCGCCCCTGCAAGGGTAGGAACCTCGCGATTGGTAAAGCTAGGCGCAGGGGTGTGGTCGTCATCTTTGACCGCCTGCGAGTCTTTGGCGAGCATAGTGTTCGCGGAGCGTGGGGTAACAGTATATTGTGGTTTGGCGGTAACAAGAGTCTCGTCTTCAGCTACGTCCAGCGCAATGGGGGCTTCTGTCGAATGGAAAGCGCCCATTTTGGCTGCAGGGGGTAGGTCTTTTGTCTGATCGGGTGTGATTGTGGTTTCGGGCGGTTTGCCCTTTGTGTGCGGAGGTATTTCAGGTGCGGCTTTCGGCACGGGTGCGAGTTCGGGTAGGAGGTGTGCTGGAGTTTTAGGCCGAGTTTCCTGTGGAGCGCCGATATCTGCTGCCGGTGTGTCGGTCGGCGCATCGCTGCGGGTGGACGAGCGGGACGGGATGATGATTGTGTCGCTATCGCGGTCTATGGTTTCCTTCGCTGCGATTAGGTTAGATGCATGCTCTGTCGGGCCAAACCACGGCTCGCCATTGAAGCTCCCGTTTTCTGGTAGAGTGACGAAGGAGAGGGGAGTAAAATGGTGCTGGATGGCGAAAGCCTCCGCCTCGGCTAAGGTTTCGCGGGCAACTACCGCGACATCGACGACGGGACCACCTGACCAGTCGAAAGCGAGTTCATCGACCGTATAAGCAGTGCGCCCTTCGAGTGCGGCGGCGATCTGGTTGTGGCGGTCGCTTTCGGATGGGCCGGGGGCATCAATGCGGAAGTAGCGGATTTGTGAGGCGGGAATTACCAGTTTTGTGGTGAGATCCTGTGGCGATAGGCCGAGCGCTGTTGCCCGTAGATAGGCCATTGCTTCGGTAAGGTCGGGTCTGTCATAGGCGCAGCGCCCGATTTCAAGCCAACCACGCTTCTCCCGGTGTAAGAGCGCCACGCTGTCATCGGTGAAGTTTAGGGCAAAATTTGGTTTCATTGTGTGAGTCTAGCACATTTCGTGAGGCAGTGGAAACGCAGCGTTGCGGGTACAAATCTTGTTATACTAGCTTTTTGCTGAAGGGAAGAAAAAGACAGGTAAATCCCTTGTTCCTTCCGGTTGTACCGCGCTTAGAGTGGCCGTGCCCAAGGAGTGTCAATTTTGTTTTTTATGACTTTTATTAGTCGTCGGCTCCGATGTGATGATTTTTTTAGCGTTGTGGCAAAGTCGGCTTCCCCCTTTGATATTTACGATTAGGGAGAACGGAGGAAGCCGGTGGTTGCGTGTTAGACCTTGGCTAAGGCCTGTTCGAGGTCGGCTATGATGTCGTTCACATCCTCGATTCCAATGGAGACACGTACGACGTCCGGCGCCGCTCCGGCCTTTGTTTGTTGCTCCGGTGAGAGCTGGCGGTGTGTGGTCGAGGCCGAGTGGATGACGAGGCTTCGTGTGTCGCCGAGATTCGCTACATGGGAGAAGAGTTGCAGGCTGTCGATCAGCTTGACGCAGGCATCATAGCCCCCCTTGAGTGTGAAGGTAAAAAGCGCACCCGCGCCTTTCGGGGTGATTTTTGGTACCCGATTTGCGTAAGGCGAGGAGGCTAACCCAGCATAGGTGACGGCTGATACTTTGGGGTGTTTTTCTAGCCATTTTGCGACTTTGGTGGCGTTCTCTACATGGCGTTGCATGCGGAGTGACAGAGTTTCAACACCCATAAGCGTGTAGTGCGCGCCTTGTGGGTTCATGGTCATGCCGAGATCGCGTAGCCCGATGGCGATAGAATGGAAGGTGAAGGCCATATTACCCAGTGTAGGGTGGAAGACGAGGCCGTGGTAGGCAGGTTCGGGCTGCGATAATGAGGGGAACTTGTCCGAGGCGGACCAATTGAACTTGCCCGAGTCGACTACCACGCCGCCGGTGACAGTGCCGTTGCCGGTGAGATATTTGGTGGCAGAATGGACGACGAGGGTCGCGCCGTGCTCGATTGGGCGGCACAGGTAGGGGGTGGCCGTAGTGTTGTCGACGATGAGCGGGATTCCTGCGCGATCGGCGATGGCAGCAATCGCGTCAAGGTCGGTGATGTAGCCGCCGGGGTTTGCAATAGTTTCGCAAAAGATCGCGCGGGTGTCGTCGTCGATGGCGGATTTTACCGCGTTGAGATCGTCGAGGTCGACGAATTTGGCAGTCCATCCGAAGCGTTTTATGGTTTGGCTGAATTGAGTGATTGTGCCGCCGTAAAGTCTTGTGGAGGCAATGATATTCCGACCCGGGGCCATGAGTGGGAAAAGCGCCATGATTTGAGCAGCGTGGCCCGAGGAGCAGCAGATGGCGCCTGCGCCGCCTTCGAGGGCGCAGACACGGTTGGCAAGGGCTGAGACGGTGGGGTTGGTGAGACGCGAGTAAATGTAGCCGACTTCCTGTAAATTGAACAGTTTGGCTGCGTGGTCGGCATCGCGGAAGACATAGGCCGTGGTCTGGTATATTGGAACCTGACGGGCGCCGTTCTCGGGTGCGGGGGCAGCGCCGGCGTGGATGGCGAGGGTGTCAAAGGCGAGTTGGCGGTTGGTGGTCATTGGTAGCCTCTCTTTGAGTCTAGGTCATGAAATTTGATTAAAGAGTAGGCGAGCGGTGACCTAGTGGAAAGGGGGATGTCCCTGATTTTTTTTGGCTTTCGTTCAGGTGGATGTGGAGAGTATGGGCCTGTGCTTATAGGTAGGTTTGGTAAGTGTAACTTGCTGTTGAGATGATGGATGAGATCTGATGCTTACACCACTCCACTTTACTCTGTATGTAAAAGACTCGGACGCGGCATGACGGCCTTGATGGTGGCAATCGGATTGTCTTCGTTTTGCTTGGTCGCGATCAAGGCTTGGCCGATATGTCCGTACAGTCGCACCTTGTTATTGACTGCCTTGCCCCTGTTATGCTTGGAAAGTTAACATTACACACTCTCCCGCTTACGGGGGAGTGTGGTACGGGATTAAAAACGCCTACAGGGCAGGGTTAACCCACGGAAAGAAATATGAAATGTTGGATTATATAGTCCTGTTTACGTCTACGAGGCCTCTGTCGAGGCGCCGCAAGGGGCTGTAGAGGATAACTCATAAATTGAATTATTCAAACGGGAAAAAGTGGAGTATATGATTTCTTTCTTCGACACGGGTAATCGTAATTTACCTCGCCTTGAATTACTTGAGAAACACCAGTTGCGCATTTTTGAGTCCATTGTAGATAAAATACTTTTCTACTGGCGTTTGGAATGGCCTAGGTTATCTTGATGACTTGCTTATAACACGTAAAAATCGAATGCGTTTTGCCAAAAACCTAAACCAGAGCGTATTAAGGACTGTGAGGTTATGAATGTTCTGTGGGAGGCTATGAAGATTACTTTGATAGAGCGTGAAGAGTTAATTAATAGTGAACTGAAATGAAGTAGATAGTCGAGGAACGGTATCCCACGCCAAAACAACTATCTGTACGGACGGGGGTTATACAATAAAAGTTGTGTAATTGGCGCAAGAAAAAGGTTTGATCAACGTTTATCAAAATAGACACAAATATGTTCTGCTATCCTGTTTCAGAGATGGACAAATGGTCCCTGGTTTGATGAGCAGTCCAATAATGGCTCAGCGTCGTGAACGATTGGAGGCAATAGGTTGATTGCAAATCTAATAGATGTTCGCGCCGCGTTTTGATGCGTTGGTCACATAGTTGGTTCAGATGCCGTTGGGCAATTTGAGATGGTCTTTACCATGTGGAGCAAGGGCACATCTGGTTTTGCGTCAGTAGTGAGCAGTGAGATGTCGGGATAGCGCAGCAGCAAAGTTACACCGCGAAGATCAGCAGGTTTGCCGCGCCACGATGCTGTTGAATGCGGAACAGGTTGGCGTCGTTGAAGGTGTAGAGCCGGATTAGCGTATCTTTGGCATAGGGTGGTTTCAATGGGTTTTTGCACTTAGCAGCCGACAGGATTGAATGGCGTGGTATGCGGTCGAGGGGTCTTAAGGGATTACACTAGGTCGCTGAAATAACACGCAAAATTAAGACGTTCTAA
>JADZAO010000106.1 GCA_020852535.1 Paracoccaceae bacterium
CCCATCGGACCTTCTTCAATCTCAGCGGCGTCGAAAATAAGAAAGAACGGCGCGGGCCCCTGTCCTACTAGACCATCAGAAACTTTAATCTGGCAAATCGGCTGCGCCTTATCCCCTACGGCGGCCCAAATACCTATACCTTTCAGAAGACGACAAGAAGCAATGGCAAGCGCATAGGCACGGCCATCAAAGCCCGATTCGGCGCGGGCAGGCGCAGAACGGCTGTCAACTACGGTAACAGAGAGACCAGCATTTGCAAAAGCCAATGCCAGCGCGGGACCGTTCAACCCACCACCCACAATAAGAATATCGCTATCATAAGTCATGACGGGAAATATGACCTTGCGGGCAGAATTGTCCATGCACGGCTCTAGCACTAACGTTCAAACTAAAAACAAAGAGTACGGATGAGCTAAAGATTAGGGCTGTCAAACCAAGGCGGAACAGATGAGTCATCTTCTGGCACTTCGGTTATGCCGAACGGATCACGAGCTATAATGCTGTACTCGTGTCGAGCTGGCAAATCTTACCACTGAATGGCGGGCTGATAGCGAAAGAGCGACTATTGCGGCTGAGGTGCGCGACGGAAAAAAGAACTGCACTAAAGACACAAAAGACACAAATCGCACTTTTAAGTTGCCAACGTGTAAGCCTTTTTCTGGACCATCGCCTTTATCTTAGCTATCTTAGTGACCAAACGGGGCGATACGACCCCGGATATGAGGCATGAATGGCGTTTCCTGAGCGGTTTGACAGCCTGCCAGATTATGCATTTCCGCGACTGCGGAAATTGCTCGACTCCCACAAAGCGGGAGCCGAGCCTATTTCCATGAGCATTGGCGAACCACGCCATCCGATGCCAACTTTCGTGGCCGAAGTGATGGCGGAAAACGTCAGCCAATTTGCCGTCTATCCCCCAAATGAGGGCACGCCAGAACTGCTGGCTGCGATATCGGGCTGGCTGAATCGACGTTACGGTATTGATGTATCAAACGACCGTCTGATGGTTTTGAATGGCACACGTGAGGGGTTATTCAACGTCGCCATAGCGTTGTGCCCCGAAGAAAAAAACCGCAAAACACCAATCGTGCTGATGCCTAACCCGTTCTATCAGGTCTACGCCGTGGCAGCTTTGGCAATGAGGGCCGAGCCTGTTTATGTACCCGCCACTGCTGCGACAGGCTTCTTGCCCGATTACGCTTCGCTGCCCGCCGAAGTGCTGGACCGCGTGGCGATTGCCTATCTTTGTTCGCCCGCCAATCCACAAGGTGCCGTTGCAACACGCAATTATTGGGCTGAATTACTGCGGCTGGCTGAAAAGCACGATTTCCGAGTATTCGCGGACGCGTGCTATTCAGAAATCTGGCGTGTAGCACCACCACCTGGAGCTTTGCAGGTAGCAGAGGAAATCGGGGCCGACCCCGAGCGCATTTGTATTTTTCATTCGCTATCAAAACGATCAAACCTACCAGGGTTACGGTCAGGTTTCGTTGCAGGTGGCGTAAAAAGTATTGCCCGTGTTCGGCATTTACGGTCTTTCACTGGGGCTCCGCTACCCCTGCCCATCCAACGCGTGAGCGAGCGTGCGTGGAGTGACGAAGCGCATGTGGCGGAAAACCTAGCGTTGTATCAGACTAAATTCCGCATCACGGATGAGATTTTTGCAGGGGTACAGGGCTTTCAAAACCCCGATGGCGGCTTCTTCTTGTGGCTACCAGTCGATGATGGCGAAGCGGCTGCGCTAAAGCTGTGGCGCGAGACAGGGGTGCGGGTTTTGCCCGGCACTTACCTATCGCGCGAGGTCGAAGGCGACAACCCGGGCAAGAGATATATCAGGGTGGCCCTTGTGGCGCCCAAAGACGAAATGCAGCGCGGGCTTATCAGGCTTCGCGACTGTTTATACAGATAAGGAACGAGCGATATGGCATCCTATCAGGCACGGCAGCGTGATCCACTTCTGGACCAGAACATGCAAGCGGTGCTGGAACGACGCGGACGCGAATTGATCGGCATCGTGCTGATCAGCATTGCACTGCTATTTGGACTAATGCTTTGGACTTATTCACCAGAAGATCCGGGCTGGATGGTCTCAACCGATGAACCGGCGAAGAACTTCCTTGGCCGCTTCGGCGCGGCGGTCGCCTCAATGCTGATCATTATCGGCGGCAAAGGCATGTGGTCGATTTCAGTCATTCTGGCAGCTTGGGGCATAAGATTCACACTGCATCGCGGGACAGATCGAGCGTTAGGACGGATCGTCTTTGCTGCAATCGTGATCGCCATGAGTTCAGTCTATGCGGCATCGCTAGTTCCGGCAGCAAATTGGCCTCATTCCTTCGGTCTTGGGGGACTTTTGGGCGATACAGTGCTGGGCGCGCTAATTGGAATGGTGCCGGGAACTGCAGGCTTCGGGATTAAACTAATATCGCTAACAATGGGTTTTGGGGCGTTAGCGATGATGTTGTTCGTAACCGGCTTTGACCGGCGCGAGATTGCCGTAATCATACGCTTCCTACTGGTTGGATCGGTGATCTGCTACAACTCAATCCTGACGCTTCTCGGTCGCGGCGCACAAGGAGCGGTACGAGTTGCAACGATGATGCAAGAGCGGCGGGCGGCGCAAGCCGATTTTCATCGTTTTGACAGGGCACCACATCGCGAGAGTGAGCCTGCCGTTACGACACAACACGATACACAGACGGAATTGGGGCAACCAAACCAATTACGGGCCGATCCACGTTATGGATCCTCTTTTGCCGAGGCGCCACATTACACGCCGCCTAAGGGAAAACTAGGACTTCTGGCACGGATACCCAGCCTGATGCGGCAGACACTCGAATCAAAATCAAAGCTGATCGAGAAGGAACAAGCTGATTTCAAAGACAGCTTCCGACCCAATGAAGATCGAATCAAAGCGCGAATTTCTGATGTAATAAACTCACGCATCCGCAGCTCTAACGGGCCAGTGAGCGTGGTGAGCGATGCTATCGGGCGACGCGAGCCTTCGCTACTACGACCAAACCGTCCAGTTACTCTAGTAGCCGATACGACTTCTCAACGTGTAGCTTTTGAACCAATAGATCAGAGCGTGTCATCGTTGTCTGTATCGCCGCAGGAACCGGAACACGAAGCCGCAGATTTCGACGACAACAATATATTCCGCGCCGAGACCGTCAAAGACTGGTCACAAGAAACGGATGAGTTGGATGGGGAAAATTTCCCTCCTGCTTCACCGATTATGCCGTGTCTTGACGCTACCGAGCGTCAGCATGTCGTCCAGCACGAGATCAAGAAGCCCGTGGCGCTATCGCGTAAAGCAATGGCGGAATCGCAACCGCGTTTACGCTTTGATGATCAGGTACCCGCCTATGAACTCCCGCCGCTATCGCTGCTTTCGTCGCCCGAAGAAACCACGCGGCACACGCTTTCAAACGAAGCGCTAGAAGAAAATGCGCGGATGCTAGAATCGGTATTGGATGACTATGGCGTGAAAGGGGAAATCGTATCGGTGCGCCCCGGCCCTGTTGTCACCATGTACGAATTAGAACCCGCACCAGGTCTGAAGGCTTCAAGAGTAATCGGTCTAGCCGATGACATTGCACGCAGCATGTCAGCGTTATCTGCGCGTGTGTCCACAGTACCAGGTCGGACGGTGATCGGAATCGAATTGCCCAATACCATAAGAGAAAAAGTCGTGCTGCGCGAGATTCTGTCGGCTCGCGACTTTGGCGATTCACACATGCGACTGCCGCTGGCCTTGGGCAAGGATATCAGCGGAGAGCCGATCGTAACAAATCTTGCAAAGATGCCCCACCTGCTAATTGCAGGAACCACAGGTTCGGGCAAATCGGTTGCCATTAACACCATGATCCTGAGCCTGCTTTACAAACTGTCGCCGGAAGAATGCCGGTTAATCATGATCGATCCAAAGATGCTGGA
The DNA here is from genome assembly GCA_020852535.1 of Paracoccaceae bacterium. Classification (GTDB taxonomy): domain Bacteria; phylum Pseudomonadota; class Alphaproteobacteria; order Rhodobacterales; family Rhodobacteraceae; genus Paragemmobacter. The sequence continues at coordinate 3,940 of JADZAO010000106.1, forward strand.
ATTATCGGTCTATGACGGCATTCCACACCTGCTTTCACCTGTAGTGACCGACCCTAAAAAGGCAGTCGTGGCCTTGAAATGGGTCGTAGGCGAGATGGAAGAACGCTATCGCAAAATGTCGAAGATGGGCGTTCGCAACATCGAGGGCTATAATGGGCGGGTGCGTGAAGCACTGTCAAAGGGCGAGATGTTCAAGCGCACGATTCAGACAGGATTTGACGATGATACCGGAGAACCGGTCTTCGAAACGGAAGAATTCGCACCCGTTTCCTTGCCTTATATCGTTGTGATCGTTGACGAAATGGCCGACCTAATGATGGTCGCGGGCAAAGAAATTGAGGCCTGCATCCAACGGCTTGCGCAGATGGCGCGAGCTTCAGGTATTCATCTAATCATGGCAACACAGCGACCTTCAGTCGATGTTATCACCGGCACGATCAAAGCGAACTTTCCGACCCGAATTTCTTTCCAAGTAACATCAAAAATCGACAGCCGAACAATTCTTGGCGAGCAAGGAGCCGAGCAACTCTTGGGCATGGGTGACATGCTTTACATGGCGGGCGGAGCGAAGATCACCCGTATCCACGGCCCCTTCGTCAGCGATGAAGAAGTCGAAGAAATTGTCAATCACCTCAAGAGTTTTGGGCCGCCGATCTATATGTCTGGCGTGGTAGAGGGAATCGAGGATGATAAGGCAGACGAGATTGATCTGGTTCTGGGCCTTGGTACTGGAGAAGGCGGTGATGATGCACTTTATGATCAGGCGGTGGCTATCGTTATCAAGGATCGTAAATGTTCAACGAGCTATATCCAACGAAAGCTAGGAATCGGCTACAACAAGGCGGCAAAGCTAGTCGAGCAGATGGAAGAGCAGCATATTGTCACGCGAGCAAACCATGTAGGCAAACGCGAGATACTGGTGCCGGAAGCTTAAGAAATGAAAAATTATAAATTAAAGATCACCTCAAAGGGGCGACCTTTTGGGGGGATTTGGTTGATAGACTCCGCAGGATGAAAGCAGCAATTTTTTGATGATCTGGCAAAACAAAATCTAGTCGAGCGGGCCAATGCCCCTGCCCTGCTGGCGATCACTATTCGTGTTAGGCTCAATGGAGGGGACAGCTGTCGAGCCGAATGATCGGTAAGTTAAAAGTTCATCCCGTCAGTTCAAAATCTTGACGTTCGCAAAAACGATGCACATTTCCAGCTTGTCGATCACATGACGAGCTTGAAACCAATCAGTGCTTGTATGCAAAGGTTAGGGCAATTATCCGTTGAGGATGAAAAACTTTATCCCCTTTCTGAAAAAGCCCGCCTATGTGCCTGTTATCCACCTGTCGGGAATAATTGGCGGGAGATCGCGTGGTTTATCGGATGCAGGGCTGGCACCCCTGATTGAACGCGCATTCCAACGCGGCAAGCCTACAGCGGTGGCACTGGTGATCAACTCGCCTGGCGGTTCGGCAGCGCAATCGTCATTGATCGCAGCGCGGATACGGCGGCTGGCAGAAGAAAAGAAAGTTCCGGTCCATGCCTTCGTTGAGGATGTGGCTGCGAGTGGCGGCTATTGGCTGGCATGCGCTGCAAATGACATCTGGGTCGATCAAGCGTCGATCATCGGATCAATCGGAGTGATCTTTGCGTCTTTCGGCTTTCCCGATGCAATGGCGCGGCTTGGTGTGGAACGACGGGTAATAACGGCGGGCCGGTCGAAAAGTTTTGCCGACCCTTTCTTGCCACAAAAGCCAGAAGATGTGGAACGATTGCGGGCGTTGCAAACGCCTATCCATCAAGCATTCATTGATTATGTAAAGACGCGGCGACACGGAAAAATCGACCCTGAAGCCGACCTATTCAATGCGGATGTCTGGGTAGGGCAGCAGGCAGTCGACCTTGGCCTTGTCGATGGTATCGCGCATGTTGTGCCAAAGCTCAAAGCGCTTTACGGCGAAAAAGTGCGCCTAGTTCCGCTTGGCCAGCGACGGAGCATGTTACAGCGACTAGGCATGGCCGCAACAGACGGGTTATTACAAAGCGTGGATGAGCGCGCCCTGTGGACACGTTACGGACTATGATCAAGAGTGCGATCTTCTTTCTGCTAATCATGGCCGCCATCGGCATGATCGGCAACGCGGTAGCTCCAAGATCAATGCGCCGAATTTTGCACAGACGGGCGCCAAAACTGGCTAGCTGTCCGCGGTGCGGGCACTATCTCATCGGCAAGACAGACTGCGACTGCAAAAAGGGTTGAATTAATGCGGGCTTTGGTAACAGGCGCAGGCAAACGGCTTGGTCGTGCGATGGCGCTCTATCTGGCACGGCGCGGATATGATGTTGCAGTGCATTATGCCCATAGCCGCGACGAGGCCGAAGAGGTAGTTGCCGAAATCGCGGCATTAAAGCAAAGAGCGATAGCCTTGCAGACAGATCTGTGCCGCGAGAAAGAAACGGCGGCACTGATCGAACGAGCGGCGCAAGGACTGGGCGGGCCGTTAACAATACTGGTGAACAATGCCTCGATCTTTGAATACGACACGGTCCTGACCGCCACACGAGAAAGCTGGGATCGGCATATGGAATCAAACTTGCGAGCACCATACGTGCTGACGCAAGCTTTTGGGGGACAGGTGCCCAAAGCCCTCAGTGATATGAATGGCGAGCCTCTGGCACAGGGACTGATCGTGAATATGATAGACCAACGCGTTTGGAAGCTAACACCGGAGTTCTCAACCTATACTCTGGCCAAGATGGGACTTTGGGCATTAACGCAGACAGCGGCGCAGGGTCTAGCACCAAACGTACGAGTAAACGGTATCGGTCCGGGACCAACCTTGCGCGGCAAAAGGCAGAGCGCTGAGGCTTTTGCACAACAGCGGGAAGCAACAGTGCTGGGGCGAGGTGCGAACGAGGCTGACATCATCGCGGCGCTAGGTTTTTTAATAGATTCGCCAGCCGTCACAGGGCAGATGATTATGGTGGATGGCGGGCAGCATCTAAGCTGGAAAACACCCGATGTGGTGGATATCGAGTAAAGCTTGATGAGACAACAGCCGCCAGTTGTCCACTTTACTAAACACGTTCACATAGGTGTTACGATTTCGCTAGAAATATCAGACATTTGGCTGATTTAAAAAATTTATAACAACAATTACAAAAGGTTAAAAAATCGCTTAAAAAATAGGCAAGACAGAGAACCAAACGAAAAACAAAGAGATTTCGGCAACACACAAACCTTACCCACACCATTATCCACAAAAAGAGTGGACAGCTTTGCTCTTGCCCTCGAAGCTTTGACGGTGCAGCCAAAAGTAGAATCAATGAGTCAGGGATACAAAGGTTTCCAAGGTGTCTGAGGAAACGGAAAACGACCTACATTCGGATACGCCGGAATTATACATTCCGACGGGTTATGGTGTCATCCAAAACTATCTGCGTAGGCTCGACACGTCACCCGGAGTATACCGGATGCTGAACGCAAAGGCCGAAGTGTTATATGTCGGCAAAGCTCGCAACCTAAAAGCGCGAGTAACAAATTACTCGCGCCCCTCGGCCCAGCATTCGGCGCGAATCACGCGGATGATCTCGGAAACCGCGTCGATGATGTTCCTAACCACGCGGACAGAAACTGAAGCGCTGCTCTTAGAGCAAAACCTGATCAAGCAATTGAAGCCGCGCTACAACGTATTACTGCGCGACGACAGATCGTTTCCAAATATCCTGATCCGTAAAGAACACGCTTTTCCGCAAATCAAAAAGCATCGCGGCAAGCGATCGGAAAAGGGGAGTTACTTTGGTCCTTTTGCATCGGCGGGAGCGGTAAACCGCACGCTGAACCAATTGCAAAAGGTATTTCTGCTGCGGACCTGTAACGACTCAATTTTCACAAGCCGAACGCGGCCCTGTCTGCTGCACCAGATCAAACGCTGTTCTGCGCCTTGTGTAGGCAAGGTTACGCCTGCGGAATATGCCACACAGGTGACTAATGCCGAACACTTCTTGCAAGGTAAGTCGACGCAGATACAGGCAAAATTAGCGACTGCAATGACAACGGCATCAGAAGCAATGGAGTTCGAACGCGCGGCCGCCTTGCGCGACCGTATCCGCGCCCTAACCAATGTACAGCAGACACAAGGGATCAACCCGCGCAGTGTAGCTGAAGCGGATGTAATCGCACTGCATCTGGAAGGCGGCCAGGCCTGCGTGCAAGTGTTCTTCATCCGCGCCAACCAGAATTGGGGAAACCACGACTTTTATCCGCGCACTGGTCTAGGGGCGGAAGAAGCCGAGATTCTAGAAACCTTCGTCACGCAGTTTTACAACGACAAAGAGCCGCCACGTCTGGTGCTACTATCACATCCCGTAGAAAACCCCGATCTGGTCTGCGAGATGCTAGCCAAACGAGCAATGCGCAAGGTCGAACTTGCCGTGCCTTTGCGTGGCGAAAAAGCCGAATTAGTGGAAAACGCAGCTCGGAACGCACGTGAGACCTTGGCACGGCGCATGGCCGAAGGAGCGGCACAATCAAAGCTACTGATGGGGTTGGCGGATACCTTCAATCTAGACGCACCGCCCAAGCGGATCGAGATTTACGACAATGCGCATATCCAAGGATCCGACGCCATCGGTGGAATGGTCGTGGCGGGGCCCGACGGGTTCATCAAGGGCCAGTATCGCAAATTCAACATCAAGGGTGCTGCGGGCAAAACCGGCGACGACTTCGGCATGATGAAAGAAATGCTGACACGGCGCTTCGAAAGACTATTGAAGGAAGATCCGGTACGCAAATCTGACGCATGGCCTGACTTACTGCTGATCGACGGCGGCGCAGGACAAGTTTCGGCAGTAGCTGAGGTACTAACTAAATTAGGTGTAGATGACGTGCCCTTCATCGGCGTGGCCAAAGGCATTGACCGAAACGCGGGCAAGGAAGAATTCTATCGTCCCGGCGAGCCGGCTTTTGCGCTGCAGCGCAATGATCCTGTACTATATTTTATCCAGCGCTTACGGGACGAAGCACACCGCTGGGCCAATGGCGCGCATAAAGCAAAAAGATCAAAGGCAATCAGCATAACACCGCTAGACGATGTGCCGGGTGTAGGAGCAACTCGAAAGAGGGCGCTATTAGCGCATTTTGGCAGCGCCAAGGCAGTAGCACGGGCGGGCGTGTCGGACCTGATGGCAGTGGACGGAATTTCTGAAACAATGGCCCAGATAATCCACGATTTCTTTAATGAAGCGTAAGGGAAGCGTTTACCGCGCCCTTTAGGTTTCATCCTCAACATCATTCTTGGTGGCAATATCGCGCTGTACTACCTCATCCAAGAACAGACGACGGGTTTCCTCAAGCCGATCGAAAGTCAAATCCGGCAGAAAACGCAGTTCGGGCACATATTTCAGCGTCATCTGACGGCCAAGACGGCGACGCAGATCATAGGCGTTACGAGCGAGGACAGTAATTGCCTCTTCAACGCTAGCCGTTCCCATTAGCGGCATAACATAAACCCTCGCGATCTTAAGGTCAGTTGAACAGGACACCTCACTTATCGTGATCGACATGCGGTTCAAGTCAGGATCATGGATCTCGGCCCGATTTAACATATCAGAAAGCGTGCGGCATATCAGTTCGCCGACACGTAGCTGACGCTGCTTGGAACCTTGGGATTGGGGGCGCTTGCTTGACATAAATGTTAGATAGGGGTTTTGGCCCTACCGCGCAACGACAGGCTTTCATGAGGGGTGCAAAACGGCTAAAGTAAAACAGGGTATAAGGGATTTAATATGGAACAGCCGGGTATTGTCATCACAGGCGCGTCGGGCCGAATGGGGCAGATGCTGATCCATGCAGTAAACGCATCTAAAAAGGCGCGGTTGGTCGGATGCGTGGAACGAACGGGTCATACGTGGATCGACCGCGATGTGGGCGAATGTCTGGGCGGAGCCCCACTTGGAATCACAGTGACCGATGATCCGCTAGAGGCATTCGCCAAAGCCCAAGCGGTAATCGACGTCACCACGCCTGCCGCCACAGTGGAGTTTGCAGCATTGGCAGCGCAGGCCCGAACGGTGCATGTGATTTGCACGACAGGGCTGGAAGCCTCACATCTGGCAAAAATCGACGCCGCCTCGCGCCATGCGGTGATTATTCGCGCAGGGAATATGTCGTTAGGCGTGAACTTGTTAGTAAAGCTGACCCAAAAGGTAGCTGCCGCGCTGGATGCTGACTGGGATATCGAAGTGATCGAAGCACATCACCGCCACAAGATCGATGCACCTTCTGGAACCGCACTGATGCTAGGAGCGGCTGCGGCAGAGGGGCGCGGCGTAACACTGGATGCCGCCAAGGTCTCGAACCGTGACGGAATTACAGGTGCACGTGAACGCGGGACCATTGGGTTTTCCGCAATCCGCAGCGGGGACATCGTGGGCGAACATGACGTGCTTTTTGCTACCGAGGGCGAGCGTATCATCCTACGCCATGTAGCCACCGATCGTGCCATATTTGCCCGTGGAGCCCTGAAAGCGGCGCTGTGGGGCCAAGGGAAAAAGCCCGGTCAATACGACATGATGGATGTTCTGGGACTCTGACTCTTTCACAGGGGCTCAAATATTCTTCTGATTAAATTAGCTAAAACTTGCAAGAAATTGCGGATGTGGCCCTTGAAGGTTTCGCTACGAGTTCAAGGGCAATACACGAGACTGGAACGTAACTGGCACATGAGAGTAGCGCGACGGGTATTGCTGTCGCAAAAAACAGTTAAGCTATCATAATAAATTTCTAACTGAGTGAAGCAAAAGGCAACAATATGGGCTTTAGGATGGATAAGATCAAAAGCGCCTCACGCTTCATTCAGTCTAGACTAAAAGTCGATCGCGAGACCTTTTTTTTCCCAATCGCCATAACGCACAGGTTCAGGGCCATCGCGACCACCGAGTTCTAAAGGGAATTCCCGCACCTTAACAGCCTTACGACGCTCTTCGGCTTCAGCAAGGGCGCGGATCGCGGGAAGTGGCAGATCGAGTTTGTCAGTCATCATTAACGGTTCCGATTTCTAGCCCTTTGATATACGCCTCTTTGGCAGATCAACAAGAGTACACTCATGCTAGCAGAAGGATTGGCAGCACGAACGGCAGCGGTTGGCCTGTTAGGAATGGTGCTAACCGAGAGGCTATCAATAGCCGAGGCAGTAGCCAATGCTCAGGGTCCGCTGACCGGGTTGACACCATCAGACAAGGCACGGGCGCAACGGCTGACCCTTGCGACCTTGCGGCATCTAGAACAGTGCGACCAAGTACTAAAACCGTATCTGCGAAAAACGCCGCCGCACCTAGTCCAAAACACACTAAGGCTGGCAATCACCGAACTAGCCACGGGCGGGACCGCACACGGCGTAGTAAACGCTGCAGTTGATATCGTCCGGCGGGACAAACGCACGGGGCATATGGCGGGTCTGGTCAACGCAGTCTTAAGAAAAGTACCTAAAAACCCGCTGGAAGGATTGCCCGTACAGAAAATGCCACGCTGGCTAAGGCAGCCTTTGGTTCATGCCTACGGACGCGAAGTGGTAAGAGCAATCGAGACAATACAAGCCAAGGCTCCACCGCTGGATATTAGTTTACGTGAAGGAGGCGATGCCCCCGATGGCGAAATGCTTCCCACAGGTTCGCTGCGACTAACCGAGGCAGGACAGATTTCGAGGGCTGCCGGATTTACCGCTGGCGACTGGTGGGTGCAAGACGCAGCGGCAGCTTTAACAGTGAAACTACTGGCCCCCGTGGCAGGCGAGCGCGTGCTCGACCTCTGCGCGGCCCCCGGGGGTAAGACGCTGCAGCTTGCTGCAGCGAAAGCAAAAGTAACGGCTTTGGACATTTCTCGCACCCGCATGGAACGAGTGCGCGAAAATCTAGCACGAACAGGGTTAGTGGCAGAATTAGTAGTAGCTGATGTACTGCAATGGTCGCCCGATACGCTATTTGATGCAGTCTTACTGGATGCGCCCTGTTCGGCAACAGGCACAATCAGGCGGCACCCAGACCTGCCATTCATAAAAGACGGATCAGAACTACCAGAACTGATTGCGCTTCAAGCCAAGATGCTGGATCGCGCCCTAAGCTTTGTAAAAAGCGGCGGACGCATGATTTTCTGCACATGCTCGCTTCTGCCCGACGAGGGCGAAACGCAACTATCAGCAGCGCTGGAGCGACATCCAAATCTTCGGGTCAAGCAAGTAAACATTACAGGAGTTGATGCAGGCTGGTGGACGAAAGCAGGCGGGTTGCGCTTGCGGCCCGACCATTGGGCCGAGCGTGGCGGAATGGATGGATTTTTCATGGTGCAACTAGTGAAACCCTAGAGCCAAGCTATCCCCGACAAAACGACCATCACGATCAGCAGCGGGTGCAAGAACAGCACAATAACGACCGACAAGTACGGAAACAGTAAAAACTACAAAGCACACCCTACAAGAGTTTTGGCTAATGTTGACGCCAGAGAAACCAACTATGTTCTGCATGAGGAAAAATTTATTAGTAATATGTAGAGGAGCGTGTGAAAGGCTTCAATATTGCCTGCGATCACCTCATCAACAGCCTAAAAGCTAAAGACAGCGCCCACACCCCCTATTGGATTTTTAATCAGAAACGAGAAAAAAATCGATAAAAACTAATCCCAATTTTTTAAAAAAGTTAAGGCAAGTTTGTGCAACACTGCACTGAAAGCAAGTGTTTCACGCATGGTAAGCGGAATTGATACCGTTTCAACCGCCAGAGCGAACGATAGTTCGAAATTGATAATTTCAAACTAGAACTTATCGGGTTCCGGCGGGTGGGCGGAGCGCGGGGGCGAGACCATAAGCGGCAAAGATTCAGTCCCCGTGGCACTTGGTCCGGTCTTTTCGATCGGCTCACGCCACGAAAGAGTATCAAAGCCATCGCAGTTGTCGCAGATCGGGTCCCATCGCACGTGGACAGCCTGACATTTATCACAGCACCATTGCGGGCCGCGGGGAGCGGTCAGCGCCTTGGAAAGCCAGCCACGCACCACAGCATCATCACTTCCTTCGCCACGTTCAATAGCGGCCATGATGGCCAGCGAACGGCGAGTAGGGTGAGTTTCGACGACACCGCCCAATGAACGGCGAGCTTCGGGAAAATCTTCAGCGGCAATATTGAGTTCAGCCATGAGAAGACGTGTTTCCTCGTGATCGGGGTGATTGACAGTCAGTGTCTTGAACCGCTTAAGCCGCCGCTGCGGAGTTTCAGTGGGTTCGATATCGGCAAAGGCAGCTGCCAGATCAGGGTGAGGTTTTACGTCCCATGCTTTTTTCAGCACGCGAGTGGCAGCTTTTTTATTGCCCTTGTCAATTAAAACACGAGCGGCCATCTCAGCAGCAGGAATCAAATCGGGAGATTGCTTATTCGCTTCGATCGCGGCTTCGCGAGCTTCGAGGATAGCACCCTCATCCATTACGCATTGAGCCTGTTGTAGGGCAAGAATGGCATCGCGGCGGCGGTAGACATCTTTCGGCAATGCGCCCACTTTCAGCTTGGCACCAAGAATAACACGGGCACCTTTCCAGTCGCGCAATTTGGTTTGAAGTTTCAGCAAAATATCGTGAGTTTCGAGATTCTTCGGCTCCAACTCATAGGCTTTTTGCGCAAGTTTTAGAGCAGTCTCGTTATCTCCTTCAGCCAGCTTTTGATTCAGAAGACCACGAACAGCCACAAAGCGCGTGGTATCAGAAGCGAGAAGTTCTTTATACGCTTCAGTCGCGCAGCGAGTGTCGCCAGCTGCTTCGGCTGCTTGAGCGATAAGAAGAGTCGTGAGGTGAGGTTCCACAAGGTATTTTTTGGCCTTAATGGCGCGTTTCAAGGCAAGGCGACCTTCACCTGCGGCCAAAGCGAACATACCTTCAGTCAAAGCCTGAAAACCTTTGCGTTCACGATTACGGTCAAAGTAGCGACTGATAGCGGTTTCATCGCCGTTAAAAAAACGAAACACTGCAACGATAAAACCTGCAAGCTTCATCACTAACCAAAGGGCGACAAAAAGTGCCGCAAAAACGACAATTATCTGCAACGGACCGAGAGTAAACTCGTAACCAGAAACAGTAATTTGCAGCCTATCGCCGTTTTCTAGCAGATAACCCGCACCAAGAGTCAGCGCCGAAACAAAAACAATGAAGAGGACTACTTTAATCAGGGCCCAGATCATTGCGCACCCACCAGTTGAACGAGGGCGGCTTCACCGTCGATACGAAGTTTAGCCTGTGCAATCCAATTTTTTAACGGCAGCTTGGCCGCTTCGGGCAACGCTTCAAGTTCAGTAAGAACCGCGGCCACGTTACCTTGAACAAGAGCGGCCTCGGAACGAGAAAGAATCGCATCAGGATCATTGCCATCACGAGGGGTAATCAAACGCAGACCGGTCTGGCTGCGTAGGAAAAACGACACGCGTTCAGTCCAACTTTCACCCATATTCGCGCGAAGGGCAGCTTCCAGCGCCTCGCGAGCTACAGGTAGAAAAGCTTCGCGTAGCTGGACAATGGAGGGAAGACCGGTTGCCGCGTAATCCGCAAGCGCGGGAGGAAGGTCAGGTAAATCATCCACTACGAGAGAAAAAGGGGCACCGGTATCAAGGGCTGAGGCAATCCGTGCGAGAGCGACCGTGCGGCGAATAGAAGCAACTGCTCTTTCTTCGACCTGTTTCAAACGAGCTTCAGCGGCTTCGACGTCGGGGGTGATGACCTCGGATTGGGCGAGACTTGTGCCGATGGCAGCACCGTCATTTTGTAAAGTTTTCAACGGCTCGGTCGGCGCCGGATCACCTACACTTGCAGGGCGTGATTCAACTGCTTCTAAACGGTCGTCAAGTTTGACCAAATCAGATTCGACCGATGAAAGACGATCGGCCAGTGATGCGTCAGAAGCG
>JADZAO010000107.1 GCA_020852535.1 Paracoccaceae bacterium
TAAGACATCCAGCTACTGCAGAGCGTAGCGTTGCTGTACCTTTGATGCCGCCGCTGTCGAAAACGTTGCGGCCAGCCTCATCTATTAGACTGAAATGGGTGTGCAGGCCAGATCCCGAATACTCGGGGTAAGGTTTGGCCATGAAACTAGCGGCAAAGCCGTGGCGGCGGGCTAGACCCTTGACCAGCATCTTGAATAACCATGCATCGTCTGCGGCGCGCAACGCATCGTCACAATGCATTAGGTTTACCTCAAACTGGTCAAGGCCGGTTTCTGAGGTGGTGGTATCCGCTGGAATGTCCATCGCTTCGCAGGCGTCGTAGAGGTCGGTGAAGAAACTGTCGAAGGCGTCGAGCGCACGTATCGACAGCGTCTCGGCGGCCTTACGTCGCTTGCCTGAACGGGGTGAAGCGGGAACCTGCATGGTCTTCCCGCTGTCGTCGATTAGGAAGAATTCAAGCTCGACTGCCACTACTGGCGTTAGTTTGTGTTCTTTGAACTTTTCAACCACCGAACGCAGCGCGTGGCGGGGATCACCTTCATAAGGGGTGCCGTTTTCACGAAACATCCAGATGGGCAACATCGCGGTCGGGGCTTCCAGCCATGGCATAGGGATGAAGCCACGCTCAGTAGGCTTCAGGACGCCGTCTTGATCGCCCTGCTCGAAAATCAGCGGGCTGTCGTCGATATCTTCGCCCCAGATGTCTAGGTTCAGGACCGAGAACGGAAAACGTGTTCCGTTCTTGACCACATTTTCTGCAAAACGCGCCGGGACACGCTTGCCGCGTGCTTGTCCATTTAAGTCAGCGGCCGCCACGCGGATAGTCCGCACGTCGGGATGCTTTCGCAACCAATCCTTCATCATCTTTTTCATCAGGTGGGGGAGCAATTTGCCCAGCCCCGGTCCGTCCTTTTGTGTTTAGATCTCATTCCCATGCAGCCCCATGCCGCAATGCTGCTCTTTGGGCAGACCCGGATGAAGCATCCGAGTAATTTGATCAGGTCTAGGCTACTATCGGACGAGATGAGGACGCAAGTGAATTCTTGTGCGTTGGTGAGATGGCAGATAGCGGCTTTCCCGCTCGTTCACGGTATTGAGCGTCCAAGTTAGCAGGAGAGTGAGGTAGATGAAGTGGAACTTTACGATGGGATAGGAGGTGAATGGGCTGTAGGTTTTGTTGGCAAAATAGGCTGAACAATAAAGCGCGACGTCCTCTCGGTGGAATGCGAGGAAGTTTGAAAAGAGAATTAGCGTGGTGGCGTAGAAAAGAAAGATTGTCTCGTTCGCGTTAAAAGGGTTAGCAGCTGCATCATCGTTGGGACTTTTGCGTATGGACGCGCTTCTCTGGCTTTTCGCGTTTCAGTTTTTGTAGCGGATTGATACGCATGTTCAGATTTATCTCGCAGTAGATTCGGTGAATTCGCTTATGCTCCCAGATATGTCCCTTTATGTTATGTAGATGCAGGAAGAGCAGGCCAAACCTCTCGTTTTTGGCTTCAGCCAGTTTGCAGGGGTGAACTGGCCGTTTGGTTATATATCGGCAGGGCTGTGATTATTGCTGTTCGGCCCGCTGGCGGGCGAGGTTGGATTCCACATCCGTTAGGCCCAGAAGTGAGGCTACCATGCGTAGAAGGCGGTCTTCTTCGGCGTCGCGGAGGCCGTCTGATAGCACTACTGACCACATGGCCTGCATTAGCGCGGCGCGGTATTCGATATCGGTCGCTGCCTTGACCGCGCGAGTGAAGCGGACGGTATCGGGGGCCTCGGCTTCAAGAGCCTCGGCCTCAGATCGTAGACGGGCAACCTCGAATGGGTCGAGGTGGTGGTGGGTCATTAAGATGCGGTCGATACGCTCAACTTCTTCCGCCGAATAGAGACCATCGGTTTTGGCAATGCGTACAAGAAGCGCTGCCAGTGCGAGGCGGGCATCGGGTTCTGGTAGACGGGTCGGAGCGGGTGCCAGAAGGCTGCGGAGGAGGTTTTCGAACATGGGTCAAGGATAGGGCTGGATGCCGCTGAGGGCAAGGTGTTGCGGATCACAGTCTCGGGACCAGAGTTTTTTGTAAAGCGCGTTAAGACGTTGTGCTTCAGCTTCGATTCCGTAGGGTGCGTTCAGGATCCACATTCCGGTACCGATCATTTTGTGGCCGTTGCGGACGGGTGGGAAGCGGAGTTCGTGGTGGAAGCTTTTAGGATGGTTGGTCATCAGGGTGCGGAGCATCGGTGTGTGGGGAGCGTCGATTAGGATAGGGTACCAAAGGATGATGATCCCCACGTTCCATTTGCGGGAGATTTTTTCTATAGTACTTGGAATTATGATATAATCTGACTTAAGCTCGTAGCTGGGGTCGACCAATATCAACCCGCGGCGCGGAGTAGGTGGTGTTAGGGCGAGTACCATTTCTAAGCCGTCGCGCTTGGCGATGTTCAGCCCCCAGCGGCCCATGTTGGTGACAAGGGCCATGTGTTCCTGAGGGTGCAGTTCGGCAAGATGTATGCTGTCGCTATTTCGTAAGGAAAGTGCGGCGATGAGAGGTGAGCCGGGGTAAGCTGTGTTACCGAATAGGGCGCGAGCCTCGGTAAGGCGGCGACGGTAAGGGTGATCGGCGGGAAAGTTTTGTTCCAGAAAGGAAACTCCGGCAGAAGACTCGCCGGTTTTGGTTGCTTCTGGCGCGGTCAGGTCATAGACGCCACGACCTGCATGTGTTTCGATATAAGTTAGTGGCTTGTCTTTGCGCGTCATGTAATCAAGCGCAAAGGCCAGAAGTGCATGCTTTTGGACATCAGCAAGATTGCCTGCGTGGTAGATGTGTTGATAGGATAGCATAGGCTCTGGCTACTTGTTCGGGGAGGTGAGAGCAAGGTGCGATGAGGGTGTAAAAGGTAATGCATGCCCGATGTACACATACGCGCGAGCCTCTAAAGCGGGGCGTTATTTATTGGAGGAACTCGGGACTTTAGCAATGCACAACCGATGCATAGAGTCCTCGTTGTGTGTTGCCGAATTTTTAATGGAAGTGTAGGCAGGGTGCCGTATTGATCCTTGGAGCCATTATGGAAATTTTTACCGTTCCCGGACTGACCGCCTTGATGCAGGTCATTGTAATTGATCTAGTTTTGGCTGGAGATAATGCCATTGTTATAGGATTGGCGGCGGCGGGTTTGCCCAAGGAAATGCGCACCAAGGCGATCCTTGTTGGCATCATCGCCGCCACCGTACTGCGGATCATTTTTGCTTCGGCCA